>JBCBJE010000063.1:0-11403 GCA_038523735.1 Cyanobacteria bacterium J06626_18
ATGGGACTGTACCAAATTTCGTGGTCGCCTTTACCCGCTCTTTCAAAAGAACATTTCGCTTCGAGTAGAATCTTCTTCAATTTTGGCGTCAACGACTTGGCCATTGATCATGCGACCTCGACTGTCTCTCGCGTATGGCTAGTCAATTCAAATGAAATGGGGCCTTTGTAGTCTTCTGCGATGACTTGATTGAGGACTAGCAATTCTGGCACAACTGATCGCAACTTTCGTTGCAAGGACTCGAAAGACTCTGCTTCGGTAGCAAGACCTGGAACATCATCGCTAGTAGCAACCCAAACGGCTGCGTCGGCATCCCAGAAGGCATTGATTTGCAAAATACTTGGTTGTGTCATCACGGTTCATCTTGTGCCGGACAAGTGTTTCTGAGGCAAGTGTAGCCTACGGCGAATTCGGTGAACTGGCCTTTGAAGGGGGAATGGAAGCCGAGAACAATGTCGTGCTTGGGAACGCCGTGCTCGACTAATTCGTTGGCGATGCCGCCTTCGGTGCCGTCGTGTTGAATCCAGATTTTGCCGTCTTTGATATCGAGATGGAGGACGCAGCCGTAGATGTGGTGTTTGCTCGACCAGCCGACATGGACAACTTGGTAGCGATCGCGCTCGTGTGCAGCAGCTGACTCAGCGGAGCTTATAACTAAGCATGTGATTAGATGCCTAGACCCCAGCGTGATTTAAAGACAGGCTATGCTTACCACATCACGATGCGTTGCAACAACCGTGAGTTTCGTTTGGTCCGTGATGAGTGTCGTGAGGTTCTGCTGTACGCCCTAAAAACCTGTAAAACCAAATACGGATTCAAGCTCTATGGCCTTTGCATCATGAGCAACCATGTGCATTATCTGATGGAGCCTGCCCACCCCGAAGACCTACCCAAAATCATGCACTGGCTCAACTGGTACACGGCGATGTGCTTTAACCGCCTGCTCAACCGCAGCGGCCACTTTTGGGAAAAGCGATATCACACTACAGGATTTCCAGCAGAGGACAAGCGCCGAGCACTGAATACTCTGCGCTACATTCACGCCAACCCAAAGGCCGCAAATATGCAGCAGGGCTTTTTCTACGATTACAGCAACTACGGCATCTATGACCGTCTGACAGATGATGGGCTGACACAGTGGCATCCAGCATTTTTAGCTCTCGGCGCAACACTAAACATTTGCGCAGCAGCGTATCGCAAGCTGTGCAAAAAGTATAAACCCAAGCCAAAGCCAGAAAAGCGCAGTCACTGGGGTTCAAAGAAGCTCACAGCCATGCGCCAAAAGATGAAAGCGAGAAAGGTCGCCCCTGGGCAGAAAAGTCTTTGGGATGACTGGAATACACCCTTTGACGCGATTCGGGCGACGGCAAAAAAATTCGTGTTGGCAAATTGCCTGAACCCGGATGTGGTGAGTGCCCGATTTGAAGACTCGACGTAACAACAGTGCCAGGTAACGGATCGCCGAAACACCTATTTTTCCGTGTGGAGGCGATCCGAAAATAGATTTTTTGATCGAGCTGAAGCGCTTATCTGCTACAGTTCACAAGTCTGGATGCGAGAGAAGAAAAACGCTGACGGAAGAAAATTCCATAAATTAACAACCCCATCCAAAACACGGAAATTCGCCGGCGGGAGAAATTTGAGGATCAAATTCGCCAACGGAAATTCGCCGGCGGGAGAAATTTGAGGATCGGCTAGCAGTTGGTCGGTTGAGTTATAAGAGCCCACGTCGTCCTTCCATCCTACGCGCTGGCAGAAATCGTTCCAAATTTTATCGCCCGGATATTCTCCATCCAGTTCTGCGCCACATTCTTCCTCGTAAATTCGTTTTTGCACGCTAAAGCCGAACTTTTCCTCGCTGTACTTTACCCACAACTGGTCGATAATGTGTAAATCATCGCAAGGAAATGCTAGCAAATCCTGTGATGCAAAGTAGCCTTTGCGATCGCGATCTCCGACTTGCAGCATAAGAACATAAGTTTCTAAGTCAGCGTCTCGCCATTGCCCCACGCTCAGTAAGTAAGCCAACCTAAAGTAGGTCGGCTGCTTTTGCTGAGCAATTGCCAACAAAGGCTCATCCAACACCGCTAGTGGTTTGGCTAACTTATCAAGTAGGGCCTGCTTAACGTGAGGATGGGCACGTCCGAGTTGCCAACAGGTAATCGCGACCTCCAGGGTTTTAAGGGTCGGGTTTTCCAACACGGCTGTAATAAGATTGCTCACTTCCGCTTGAGGTGCGTAGAGCTTAAGAGTGTTTTCCCACCACTCCAATTTTTCCTCGGGGTTCTTTAATACCTCGATTAAGATTGCTTCTTGCTGAGTGTCTCGGATTTCAGTGGCAGCTAAATATTCTTGAAAGCTGCGATGGGCAAATTCAAAGGTATTTTCTTCGTCTTTAGCAATTAGGGCATCCACATCCCGTAGCTGCTCAAGAAACATTTCTGGCGTTTGCGAACTATCGGGCAAGGTTGCTAATTGTTCAGTCAGCAAAGAGCGCACTTCTGCCGCCGTAAACTTCAGCGTATTTTGCTGCGTCAAGGCTAAAGCTAGAGGTTGCAAAATGGACTGCTTTTGGTTAGCACTCAATCCGTCATAAGTTCCAAACTTAGCCCGTTGACGTTTTTCTAACAAAACCTGGCACATTTCGCGATAGAGCTCGACCCGACTGCCGGGTAGAGTCGTACGGTGTTGCTGCAAAGCCGCAATCATTGTTAGCAAAAGGGGATTGCTAGCCAACTCCCCCAGGTCGGGATTTGCCTCAATTTCGGCAATCAACCGACCCGCTTGCTGGGCAGCGTCATCGCTAACCCCTAAATCGACTTTTCCCCCTTGTTTTTTAGTCTCTACGGCAAGGTACCAGTTACGAATAAATTGTCGAATTTGATCACTATCTAAAGGCTCAACTTCGAGCACTACGGCGTCTTGCTTCAGTTCTGCTTTTTCTTTGTAGCCAGCGGGCCGCGAAGTCAAAATAAAGGGCGTTTCGGGATATTCATACATCTGTTCGTCGATCCAGTCGCGGATGCGGCGGCGATCGCTCTCATCCGCCACTTCATCCATCCCGTCTAGCAATATTAAGCAGCGCTGGTCTCGGAGCTGCTTGGCAAACCAGTCTGGAGGCGTTTTAAGGAGGGAACTTTTTTGCAACTCTGCGACCCATTGGGGCAAAAAGTTCTCTAGTAAAACAGGGTTATTCAAAATCTTAGGATATTCTTCTCGCAGGTAAAGCAATACCGGAATGAACTGAGGCGCTTTGGGGTGTAACGCCTCGGGAGTTTGATTGGCATACATCAGCGACAGATACCGCATCAGTGTGGTTTTACCTGAGCCTGGCGCACCCAAAATCACTAATCGCCTAAAGTCAGGCCCTTTCTTAAGCAAAGCTAAAAAATCACCGATGAATCTGTCAGGATGAGTTTCTTGTCCGCGAGTTGCAAGACGCTTGAGCAAGTTAGGCGAGACTTGCGACATCACCCGTTCAGAGATGCGGACTTTAACATATACGTCCTTAAGCTTCATCGCTTGGGGACTATCGGCGGCAAACCCCTCAGTCTTGAAGTTGCGACATTTATAGGCAAGACGCTCGTAATACTTACGTTCAAACTTGGCAGTGAGTTGCCACCATGTCTGAGTAAACCATCTTCTGAATTTTGCCCCTATCAAATCAATTGTGGCAAAGATAAAGTTGGCAAATTTATTGCCTTTTTCCTCAGCATATTGTTCAGCCTGCTGCATAACGCCATCGATAAATCTGATCCACAATGTCGTTAAGCCCGTAAGAAACGCGGTAGTAATTGCAGGCCATAGTTCTCCGGCTTTGGCAAAGGAAGCAGTCAGAAACAATCCCAGTCCAGAGGGGACAAATTTTACTAAGGTTTTCGTGGTTGTCGTGGGCTTGGGCAATGGCATGGGCGTCGTACAAGAACCAATTTGCCTAAAGTGTAAGGGATCTTTTCTGAACGATTGTGTTTGATGCAAGGCCCGGGTGCCTCCGGACTCAGCATTCATAACTTGAAGGAAAAATACAAAGGCACCCGGTCCTTAACGGGAAAGCCCAAAGCACCCCGCCCTGCAAAAGCCTTACAAACTCCACCTCTGAGTATCGCGCCTCAACAAACTCAGCACCTCTCCTTGCGCAGGGGTAATCGTCAGCCCCGAGGCCGGAATGGCGATGAGCTGACTCCACGCCAACTGCTCAGCATACTGCAGCACATGCAGCTGATGGATCGCAGCCCGCACACCTGCCGGCGAACCAATAATCAGGTGCCGTAATTGTTCGCGTTCCGTCGGCATCTCCGGATTGGCCAGCAACAGCGGACTGGTCGCCGCGCCTGGATGGGCCGACGATCGCACATACGGTAAACACAACATTGGGGTTTCCTCCAAAGCAACGAATGGGTAGGAAACCCAAAACTTGGCCGCCCCAGACGTAACGCGGTTCGGAGCGGCCACAAGTAAAATGCTACTCAGCCTCCGAGACAGCTTGCCCTGTCTTGGGGGTCAGCTGCTGGTTGGTGCGTCAACACCTGCCAGTAGCGCTAGACCAAATTTTGGGAACCAAGCTGCACACAGACAGCTCTAGCTCAGTACGGTAAGCCATCCTGTGACCGGACGCAAGTCAGGATTGGTTATTGGTTCTTGGTGGTTAATGCTTGGGTGCGATCGCGCGATGCTTGCCGATGGGTATGGGCTGAGAGGGGATTGACCCGGCAAGTTTCAATTAACAGATATTCATATCGCAACTGCGAAAACGGATTGAGTTCGCCGTGGAACTAAACAGCATCGTTCGCGATGGTTGACAGTAAGCCTGAGGGAGTCAAAGTTGATGGTGCGATCGCCGTTTCCCTTGCCTGAGCTGGTTCCGCTTACCCGCCTGCATGTCCAGGATAGTCTGCGTGTGAATGCAGAACGGTGGTTGGTGGCCCACGACTATCACCGCCACCGCCAAAATATTCACTATCAGTCGCTGTGGCAACCGGGGATTGTGTACGGGCTGGGCGTCAAACTGATTGCACCGCCCGAAGTGGCCCATGCTCAGTTTAAAAATGCCTATTGGATTGAGATTCAGCCCGGTCTCGCGATCGATGGGGAAGGCAATCCCATTGTGGTGGAGCCAGAGCCTGCCAACAATCGCACCTATCCGCTGATCCTTTCCACCCCGTTGGAATCAGACCAAACGCTCTACATTGTCTTGCGACATGTGGATCCCAATCAGCTAGAGGTTTCGCCCAAGGCTGACCGGATTCTAGAGCGCTTTCGCTTTGATCAGCGGATTGATGTCCTCGATCCGAGGGATATCGAACTGGTTCGGATTCGGCTGTCGCGCGGGGCTGTCACAATTGCTGCCCCTCCCAATCCCTTATCGCCTCAGGAAAATCAGCTGGATTTGCGCTACCGACCCCAGGCCCAGATCCGGTCAGCAAACTGGTTAAACTTGGGTATTCTCACGCCCTCCTCCCAGCAGACAGTTCAGAGTTTTCAGCGCTTAATCAAGGCCCTGCCGGCCCTGTATGGATCGATGCAGGTGGATTTGGACGCGATCGCGCTGCCGCTGCCGTCCAGCGCGCCCCATCTCATTTACTGTCAGGCGCACGCGCTTACCCTGGCCGATAGCCCCCAGCAACACCAAAAACTCAATGAACTGCGTGACTATCTCAACCGCAACGGTTGCCTCTTGGTCGAAACGGCTGAACTGGATGCCGTGTTGCTGAGACGCTTGCAGTTCTTGAAAGGGGATTTGGATTTGCGGCCAGTCGCTGAAGATCATGGATTGCGACAGCAGCCCTTCTTGTTCGATACCTGGCCTCAACCCAAGAATCAACTGATCGAACTGCTGTGTGATGAGGGCGTGATGGTGATTGTGGGTGAGCTGGTGGACCTTTGGCGCGGCCAACACCTGAGCCGCACCGCCATCCGTGAGGGGCATGAGTGGGGCATCAATCTTTTGTACTACGTATGGCAGCGGCATCATTCCCAAGCTCTGCTGCGCTAGCGAGTCCTATGGACGCCAAGTCTGCCGTTCCCTGTTGATTGCTGTTGATATTCACCCCGTATCCGTGACTCAATCCCTGACGCATCATCCCAAAGTCGAACTGTCCACCCACCAAATTGTGTTGAAGCCTGGTGATGGACCGGATTTGGCGCGGGAAGGGGCGATCGCGTCCCCCGATCTAACCGTCACTGTGACGAACACGACGCCCCATTTCATCAGCTTTCACCTAGAGCTAGAAGCCGCAACGCATGATACCCACCGCAACGTCACATGGTACAGGGTCGAACCGAATGTGGGGGCCAAAAAACCGCCGGGCGATCGCACCCACTTTCATGTAAGTTTGCTGCGGGCACCCGTACCGATTTACGACACAACGATTCCCCTCCAGGTCAAAATCCTGTCGGCAGAACTCGCCTCGCTAGCGGCGACTGCAACGGTCTATCTCAAAATTCTCCGACCCACTAAGACCCTGCGGGTGTTTTTCCCCTTTCAAGACCTCAGCGTCTACCCAGGTGCCCGGCTAAAAATCCCGGTCTTGGTATACAACCTCAATCCGCAACTGCGCGAAGTCACCCTCCGACTCGAAGGGATAGATGCCGAGTGGTTTCCCGAGGGGATTGAACAAACGGTTTGGGTAGATGCGGGCGGCTCGCTGGAGGTCGCCTTTGGGTGTTCACCGCCTGCCATCCCTAGCACGCTGCACAAACTACATCGCTTAAGCGTGCAGGCAACCGATGTGCAGGGCAACAGTGCCAGTGCCGGTGGGCATTTCCAGATTCTGCCCTGGGGACGGCTGCACTCCCAAATCGATGAACCTGAGAAGACTATCCCGGATCAGTTAACGGCCCTAAGTACGGTCAAGGGGAGTGGCGTTAGCTATGACTGGACCTTTGCCAATGACAGCAATGTGGCGCAGACCATTCACCTCACGGCTAACGCGGAGAAACCGGTGCCGGGAGCCCAGTGGTTTGCCGATCCGCTGACGCTAGACCCAGCCACCGCAGGTCAAGCGTCGCTACAAGTCCAAGCCCGACGACCTTGGCTGGGCTGGACCCGCACGCACTTCATCGCAGCAATGCCGACGCTGCACTATCCCGATTCGGAGGAGCCCCTTGCCGAAATCACGGTTACCCCAGCCAGCCAATTGCTGACGCTCCAGGTCAAGCCCCGGATACCGCTGATATTGCAAGTACTCGCCGCTATCATCGGCGGTTTAGCGCTGTGGGGACTGGCCTTTATGTCGCCTCAACCGTTGCACAAGGGACCGGTGAATACGGTGCGTTTGCTGGAAACTGGCAACCAGGTTTTCAGTGGTTCCAGCGATAAGACCCTGCGGCAATGGCAGGTCAATCGCACCCGTTGGCTCCCGGATGTCCGTCGGTTGAGGCCGCATACGGGGAGGCAGCCCGTTCATACCTTTGACAAAGCGATTCGCGTGGCGGCGGTCATACCTTCCGGTTTGAAGCAAGTCGCAGTTGGGTTGGAGAATGGCGAAATTGAATTGTGGGACGTGGATCCCCCCAGGCCGGTGGCAACGCTTTTGGATGAGGACCAATTTGATCGCGTCTTTGCCTTAGCCTTCAGCGATGATTCACGCTATCTCTTCAGCGGTCACGGCAGTGGGACGGTGCGCGTGTGGGAGCGGCAGGCAGGACAGTGGCAGACCCAACCCGCGAAAAAGCTGTATTGGGGATTGCCCAAGGATTTGTCGTTTACGATCGCCAGCCTGGCCGTCAGCAGTGATGACGAATTGCTGGCCATTGCTGGGCAGTTTAACCGGCTGACGCTGTGGGATTGGCGCTCGTTATATGGGGCGATCGCCTACGACATTCCCTACACATATCTCGCCCCAGCGTCCGCCAGCGATCCTGCTGCACCCGCAACCGGAATTGCGCCGGTAACCAGTGCCCACAGCTCCCTCACCCACATCGAGTTTGCGAGCGCCAATCCCGACATTATGGTGACTGCGGACAATGTGGGTTTCATCACCGTCTGGGATTTACAGCGGTTGCGCAGCTGTATGCCTGCGGCCACCCCTAATCCCCGCGCGTCTGAGGGGCGCCACGGCAACCGGTTAAAAGTCATTCGCCCCGTGGACTGTCCTCCAGAAGCAACGATTCTGGCTCAGTGGCAGGCAGGCCAGCAGGGCAGCGCCATTCGCGAAGTCGCCCTCGACGAAACGGGGTGCTTCCTTGCTAGTACCGGGGACGATGGCCAGATTGATGTGTGGCCGCTGACGACTGACGGAACTTTGACCGACCCTGCACAGCCAGTCCAGATTGCTATCGACGCCTTTCCCAACAATCCCCTCAACAGTGTGGATATTCATCGCACTCGCGACAACGTCCTGTTAATCGCCGCCGATACCCCCGGGCATCGGGTACAGCTCTATCGCCACCAATCATCGAACTATGGTTGTCAGTAACACCCTACAAAATCTCCGTCTGGACATTCAGGGCAACACCGTCGGTGTGCAGTCTGGGAGTGAACCGGTTGAGCGGGTCATTACCGTTCAAAATCGCGGGTCGCAAACGGCCACGCTGGAACTCTGGTTTGAGCCGACCAATGCCCAGGCATCGGCCTTGCTGCAGTGGGGAGTATTCGATAAATCGGATACGGCATTGATTCTCAATCCGGAGGCAAAAATCGATGTCACCCTTTCCTTTCTGATCCCCATTCAGGCTCAACCGGGATTCTACAGCTATGAGATTTGCCTGCGATCGCCCCAATATCCCAATGAGGAAGTGCGGCGGGCTCAGCAGCTGCAGGTTTTGCCGTCGGCGCAGGAAGTGCGGCTCCGCAACGAACCCAAAATCACCGTCGATCCAGTCACCGATTCCACCCATCCCTATACGCTGCAGGCAGGTACCACCCTCGCCCTCACCCTGACGGTCGAGAACCCCTCCCGGCGGACGGATCGCTTCTTTCTGCGCTGCCCCGATCTGGATGAAGATTGGTACAGCGTCATTTATCCAGAGAATACTGCGATCGCCACTGGCAAGTTGTCGTTTACCGATGGCTTGGAGCTGAACCCCGGTCAAACCGGCGAAATTCGCTGCCAGATTCATCCCCCGCGGCATGCTCCGGCGGGTCAATATTTCCCCACGCTGCAGCTACACTCGAAGATCAGACCTGAGTTGATGCTGTTGCGGGTGGTGTATTTCACGCTGCAGGTGAATGATCGCCTCGCGGCCAGTCTCGTCCCCACGGTGCAAACCCTGCCTGACCCGAACCTGCGTTTTCAACTAGTTTTATTGAATCAGGGCAATATCCAACGCCAGTTAACGCTCCAGGCTTGGGATGTGGAGCGACTCTTACAGTACCGCTTCCATCCGGCTGCGGTAACATTGGCTCCCGGCGAAGAGGCGATCGCCCAGTTCACGGTCCATCCGCGTCGCTGGCGGCATCGGATCTGGCGCTTGCGCGATCGCGACGTTGACTTTGAAGTGCTGATTGATAATTGGTTGCTGCAGCCAGAAGTTGAGGAGGAGAGTGCCCTGCAGCCCGCTCTGCCGCAGCCCTTACCCACCGGCACCGTGCTCTACAAGGCCCAGCGTCGTTGGCTTTTTCGCTTGCTGATGTTGGTCTTCCGCCTGCTGCTGCTGACCTTAGGACTCAGCGCCGCCTTACTCTTGCTCTGGCTCATCTGGGAATTTTGCGTGTGGCGACCCAGTCTCAAGCCCACTATTGTCGATTTCTCGACCGCACAGGAAACCTACCCTGAAGGGGGCGACCCCATCACCTTTAGCTGGAATATCACTAATGCCGAACGGATCCGTGGCCTTGTTTTAAGTCCCAAAGATAGCCAAAACGAAGCGCTAGGCGAGGTCACTTATCAATTGAATAATCAGGCTGTCGAGGACAGTTTTCTATTAGAGTCAATCCGGTTGCCCCCTGAACTAGAAGAGGCTGGCTGCTTCTTAGCCGACACCGAGCCATCTGGCTGGCTCAGTCCTCTGTTGCGAGTCTATGGGAGGATTGTGGGCGAGCCGCAGAGCCGGTCCCTGCGATGTACGGTTCCCCTCGCAACCACTTCGGATGTGCCCTTACAAGAGGGCACCTATGCCTTCGAGCTGGAGACTTTCTGGGTGCGTGAACGCTATGATCCGACGGCAAACACTGACGCTGATGCTGCCGATCAACGCAGTCAACCATCCCCCTCGCTCTGGGACAGGTGGCAGCGTAGAGGGGCCTCGGCTGAACCGTCCGCACAAGAGTCTCTCCTCGCCGATCGCACGGTAGTCGAAGAGGTGGTGGTAACTCCGCCCCCACCGCCTATGATCATCAACTTTAGTGCAGCAGCAGCAGAGTATCAGGTGGCGGGCGATCGCAGCCCGTCAGCGTTTCCAGAGACTACTGGCTCGACCGCATCCGATCCCCCGGCAGCCCCGCAACTCCCTGCTGTTGCCCCCATTCGCCTCAATTGGATCATTGCCAATCCCTCGGAGATTCAGGCGATTCAACTCCTCAGTTTGGCTCCCGATGGCTCAGCCAATATCCAGCCGGTCTCGTTCAATTTCACCGACGGCGCGATCGCTGGAGAATTAACTTCCTACTGCGAGATCAGTCCTAATCTCCTTCAGTGCGAGAACGTCCCCACCCAAGCCACGCAGGTTGGTGCATACACTTTTTATCTACGCGTCATTGCCGAACAAGCGGATGCGCCTGAAGCGAGTGCCCAAGCTCCCACGGTAACCATCAAACCTCTGGCTCCCGTCATTCGCAGCTTTCAAGTCGATGGGGTGGATGTGTTGGCTGAACCCCGCCGGGTGTATGCGCTCAACCCAGCCCTTGAAACCCAGGACATTCTGCTCTCTTGGGAAATCGACAATGCCGCTAAGGTAGAGCTTTTTCCTGCGCCGGGTGAAATTCAAGACCAGAGCATCAAATACAAACTCAGTGCCGCTCCGGGCGTCGAACAAATTGAAATCAGGGCGACGAATGAAGCGGGTGAAGTGGTGTCGCGATCGGTGGTCATCGAAAAGACGGAAGCTTACATGCCCGAGTCACCGCTGCCACTACCGCCGTTCTCGGTACCCCCCTTCCCTAACCCAGGGGCGTCAAGCGCGCCGCCGCCTGCCATCGACGGCTTGGAGCCGATACAAACGCCCCCACAGGCAGATTAGGTGGGTGATGTATTGTGACTTCTCCACTACCACAATCAATTTCACCCTAAGACACGACTTTTCCCTTCTTCAATATTGCTTTTGGCGGCTAAAAGCCTTTCCTGATTTGCGTCAGATTTCAGGAGATAATCCGTTTCGTCTACGGTATAGACTAGGATCTCAATGTCTTGGTCTCGGAAGGTGGCTTTTAGTCCTTCCAGGAAATCTTGGTTCAACTCACGGGCGTTTAACTGATGGCCGTTCATGTAGTAGCGGCCAGCGTCCCCGAGCGCGAAGGGGCCAAAC
>JBCBJE010000064.1:0-11390 GCA_038523735.1 Cyanobacteria bacterium J06626_18
GCTAGAAAACCTTTCCTTCAACGAGCAGGTTCAGCTTATTGCTCAACGACTACAGGAAAGGTTTGGCGCAAGCTTGTCTTGAGTTTTCTCGTGGTAGCGGATAATTAAAAACAGTGTCCGGTAGATGAAAGTCCGCTTACAAGACTGGTGGACAAAAGGGTTTGGAAATTGGCAGAGGCAGATTCGGTTCCTATAAGCGTGGTTTCAACCGCATATTTATTGCAAAGGTCGCGAGCCCATCAACGCAGCCCCATCCCTTACACATCGAAGTAAATTCCTACCCCACGACATCCCGAAGGGGCGAGGGGTCTCTCGCCCTTACTGTCAAGACAGCGCCCTTTCCCTTCACAGATCGCAAACCAGCGAGATCGCCCCTCGACACAACCCCCTCTCCGTACGACCACAGAGCTGGCTTACAATTTCACAATCTCGGCAGAGAATAGTAAGGCGTATTTTCTGCAAGATGGGTTGCTGAGGGCGTGCAATCGTCTGGATAGTTAGCAGCGTCAGCGACCGTTCTCAGGGAATACCTGTAAAATTCGTAACTTACCTGGTAATCGTCATTCCCTGTTGATGGAGCTATGCTCAAACCGAAGTTCTTCGCGCTTGCGCTCGCGTTCTCTGTGTCTATCCTGCTAACCTTTATCCCCAGCAACACCCCGACAGCGTTCTCTGTGTCTACTGCCTTACCCACCCTCATCCCCAGCGACAACCTGACCCTGCAAAACATTCCTGCAGTGCCCACTGCCCTGGTGGAACAGGTCGATCGCTATACCCAGTTCCGTACCGCCTCCCTCTCCAGCTGGCACCCCACCCGTCGCGAGATGCTGGTCTCCACCCGATTTGGCGCTACCTCCCAAGTACATCGGGTCAGCCAGCCGCTGGGAGCCCGGTATCAGCTCACTTTTTTTCCTGAACGGGTGGCAAGGGCCAGCTACCAGCCCACCGAAGGCGACTACTTTATCTTCAGCAAAGACGTTGGCGGCAACGAATTCAGCCAAACCTTTCGGTACGACGTGGCGACGGGTGAAACCACCCTGCTAACGGACGGCACCTCCCGCAATAGTCGCGGGGTTTGGTCGGCGGCGGGCGATCGCATCATCTACACCTCTACTCGCCGCAACGGCAAAGACGCCGACCTGTACATCATGAATCCCCGCGATTCGGCTACGGATCGTCTCTTAGCAGAAGTTGAGGGCGGTGGCTGGTTCCCTACGAGCTGGGCGCCGGACGATCGCCGCATTGCCGTCATCGAATACCTCTCCATCAATGAGACGTACCTGTGGCTGTTCGATACTGAAACCGGGGAACGTACGCGGATTACCGATAAGGCTGGGGATGTGCCCGTGTCCTACCTGGAAGCGGTCTTTAGTGCGGATGGTCAGGGCCTGTATGTGGTCAGCGATCGCGATGCGGAATTCCTGCGTCTCTCCTATCTGGACCTGGCAACGGGAGCGTACACCGTTCTCACCGAAGAGATTCCCTGGAATATTGAGTACATCGAGCTTTCCCCCGACGGGACGCTGCTGGCTTTCATTGCCAACGAAAACGGGGCCAGCGTTCTGCATCTGCTGGAAACAGCAACTGGGGAGGAGCGATCGCTGCCGGATTTACCCATTGGGCTCATGCGCGGTCTCTCATGGCATCCCAACGGTCGTGAGCTAGGCTTTACGCTGATGTCAGCCCGCTCCAATGCCGATGTGTATTCCCTGGATGTGGTCACAGGCGAGCTGCAACGCTGGACCGAGAGCGAAACTGGCGGTCTTAACACTGAAACCTTTACCGAACCCGAACTTATCTCCTGGGAAAGCTTCGACGGGCGCACGATCACTGGCTTCCTCTATCGCCCCCCGACCAAATTCACCGGCAAACGTCCCATCGCTATCTATATCCATGGCGGTCCTGAAGGCCAGTTTCGTCCTGCCTTCCTGGGTCGCCTAAACTACTATCTCAACGAGTTGGGCGTGGCGCTCATCTTTCCAAATGTGCGTGGCTCCTCCGGCTACGGCAAAACCTTTCTCAAACTCGATAACGGGTTCCTGCGGGAAGATTCGGTGAAAGATATCGGGGCGCTGCTGGACTGGATTCCCACTCAGCCGGATTTGGACAGCGATCGCATTCTGGTCACCGGAGCCAGCTATGGCGGCTATATGTCCCTGGCGGTCGCAACGGACTATAGCGATCGCATTCGCGCCTCCATCAACGTCGTCGGCATCTCCAACTTCGTTACCTTCTTAGAAAACACTGAAGACTATCGCCGCGATCTGCGACGAGCCGAGTATGGCGACGAACGCGACCCCGAAATGCGTCAGTTCTTAATCGACATCTCCCCCCTCACCAAAGCCAACCAGATCCAACAGCCGATGCTGGTTGTCCACGGTGCCAACGACCCCCGCGTCCCCCTTAGTGAAGCCGAGCAGCTCGTCGCAACCTTGCAAGCTAGTGATGTCCCCGTCTGGTACCTCGTCGCCGACGACGAAGGCCACGGCTTCTCGAAAAAGCAGAATATCGACTATCAGTTCTACACAACGATTTTGTTTATGAAAGAGTTTTTGTTAGGCGAGTAGGGCGTATGTGTTCAGGGAATGGGGAACAGGGAATAGGGAACAGGGAATAGGGAACAGAGAGGTGTACTTGTTGCATCGTGTTGTGAGTAGGGTTTTCTGAGAGCAAGAGCGCTAGCATAGAGAGCAGATTTCAGGAAGTCACCACGATTGCATCGCTTGTATTGCGCAACACAGGCTGAATGGCAGGTATTCAACCACTGCCGTTAGAGGTCGTTCAGTTAATGGCAGCGGGAGAGGTTATTGACTCTCCCGCCGCTGTGGTGCGAGAGCTTGTGGAGAACAGCCTCGATGCAAGCGCGACCCGTATCGTACTAGAAGTGCGATCGCAACCCTGGCACATTCAGGTAACCGACAACGGTCAGGGGCTGGTTGTAGACGATTTGCGTCAGGCGGCGACTGCCCACAGCACCAGCAAGTTAGCAGCCAAAGTAGATTTGTGGAATATCCGTAGCCTGGGCTTTCGAGGCGAAGCGCTGCATAGCCTGAGTCGGTTGTCACACCTGACGCTGTGTAGCCGCCCCCAACCCGGAACTGAGAGCGGTTTTTGTATTGCCTGCGATCGCACCGGTCGCCCCACCAGCGTTACGCCTATGGCGATGGCCCCAGGGACCCGCGTCATGGTTGAAGATCTGTTCTATCCCATGCCGACTCGCCAGCAAGCAGCACCCGCGACATCACAGCAGACGCGCGCAATCCAGCAGGCAATTTATCGTCTGGCCTTATGTCATCCGCAGGTGACCTGGCAAGCTATCTTAAACGATCGCCCCTGGTTTACCCTGTGGCCCGGTGCTTCGGCATTGCATCTGCTGCCTCAGGTGATGCACCGCATTCAGGTGACTGATTTGCGCGAGACAGAACAGGTTATTGCCTTCGAGGGAATTCCGAATTCCGAACACGCTTTAGAAGGACAACGGACTGCGTCTACAGAGAAATCAGAGGGAACGGAGGTGGCCGAGAACGGAGGGGCGATTTATTTACTGTTGGGGTTGCCCGATCGCTGTCATCGTCGTCGTCCGGATGGCATCTTTATTGGACTCAATGGGCGACCCGTACAGCTGCCAGAGCTGATGGAGCAGTTGCTAGCAACCCTACGACGATCGCTGCCCCGCGATCGCTATCCTGTGGTGTTTCTGCATCTGCAGGCCAACCCTCAATATGTTGACTGGCACCGCTCTCCTGACAAGTCACGGGTGTACTTGCAACACTTGGATATTTGGTGTGCAGCGATTGATAGGGCAATTAATAAGGCCCTGGCAGGAACCTACGCTGCACCCGCTTCTGGCGTGGCGCAACAGCGCCTGACTCATCTTCTGCGCTTAGCTGAGCCCGGCGGACAGTATCAGACGACTCCCAAAGACTCTGGGGACAACGCTGACAAGCGCTTGCCTTTGGGTCTCAAGGCGCTGACACAGGTCCACAACCGCTACATTTTGGCCGAACATCCCGCCGGTATGTGCCTAATTGAGCAACACATCGCCCATGAGCGGGTAATTTATGAGGAACTGTGCGATCGCTGGGAAATTGTTCCCCTATCTACACCCATCGTGCTGACCAACCTATCTGAAGCTCAGGTGGAGCAGCTGCAGCACATTGGCCTCACGGTTGAGCCCTTTGGGCCTGATCTTTGGGCAGTGCGTACCGTTCCGGCCCCGCTTGCCCACCGCGAAGACTGTCCTGATGCACTGCAAGAACTCAGTCTTGGCGGCGATCTAGACACGGCCCTCGTAGCAACAGCCTGCCGTACCGCCATCCGCAACGGGACACCTCTCGACCTAGAAGCGATGCAGCGTATCCTCAATGCGTGGCAGCGCACGCGTAAACCCCAGACTTGCCCCCATGGCCGGCCCATTTGTCTGACCTTAAACGAATCCAGCTTGGCCCGTTATTTTCGGCGCAGTTGGGTGATTGGGAAGAGTCATGGGATTGAGGAGTAGATGTTTACTTTAATTTCCCCGCCGAGCTCCGACGTGTTCCATCGCACGGTACCTTGAAGATAATCCGTGCTATCCCATTGAAAATGTCCTCTGAAATTGAAGCTTTGCTCCGCGACTTGAAAGATCCCGACGCCAACGCCCGTGAAATTGCGACCGAAGCTTTATGGCGCAGTTGGTACACCCAAAAAGGAGCCTATGGAGCGCAGATTTTGGTGCGAAGTCAGATGATGTTGGAGGCTGGGAACTTTCAGGCAGCTGAAACACTTTTGACCGAAACGATTGAAGGCTTGCCCGATTTTGCCGAAGCGTGGAACCGTCGAGCCGTTCTCTACTACGTTCAGGAACGCTATTGGCAATCAATTACCGACTGTGAAAAGGTGGTTGAGCTAGTCCCTTACCATTTTGGAGCACTGCATGGTCTAGGTCTTTGTCACGTTAACTTGGGCAACTATCTAGCCGCAATTCAATCTTTCCGCCGAGCCCTGGAAGTTCAGCCCTTCGCTTCAATCAATGAGCGGATGATTTTAGAATGTAGTGCGAAGTTAGCCTGAGATCAAGCAACCGGCAACTCAATCAAAAATTCAGTTCCCTTACCCAAATCAGCCCAGCAATCCAGTTGCCCGCCATGAGTAGCGACGATAATTTGGTGCGCAATAGAGAGTCCTAATCCAGTTCCTTTACCGACAGCCTTAGTCGTGTAGGCGCGTTCAAAAATGTGTGATCGCACACTCTCCGGCATGCCCCCAGCATTGTCCTGGATGCGGATAATCACCTGACCATCCTTCATTGCAGTCGTGATGTGAATCTGGAGCACGCCTTGAGTTTTGCAATCGCAATCGGCAGTTTCTTCAGCTTTCAGCTCTGTGGAATCTTCGGCACATCGTGCGTCAAAAGCATCGATCGCATTAGCCAAAATATTCATGAACACTTGATTGATTTGGCCTGGGTAGCACAGCACATCCGGGAGATTGCCATAGTTTTTAAGGACTTCGATAGCATCTCGCTTCTCTTGCGCTTTCAAGCGGTGTTTCAGAATTAGCAGGGTACTGTCGAGTCCTTCATGCAAGTTGAATTCGCTTTTGTGCTGGGTATCACGGCGCGCAAAAATACGAAGGGAGTTACTGATCGCCCGAATGCGATCGCTACTTGTCTGCATCGACCGAATCAGATTAGGCAGGTCTTCAGCAATATATTCCAAATCAATATTCTCAGCATGGTTATGGATGTCGTTGCTGGCTTCCGGAGCCTGCTGCTGATAAAGCTCGATATGTTCCATCAACTGCGTGGTGTAGTCGCGCACAAATTGGATGTTGCTGGCAATACACCCCATAGGGTTGTTGATTTCATGGGCAACCCCTGTCATGAGCTCCCCTAGCGTCGAAAGCTTCTCCTGCTGAACCAACTTAACGTGAGTTTCTTGCAACTCTTTGGTACGAGCAACAACACGTTGCTCTAAATCCTCGTTCAAGCCTTGCAGCTCGGCCTCAGCCTGTTGGCGTTTCTCAATTTCCTGTTGAAGTTGCCGGTTCTGATCGCTGAGCGTATTCAACAGCTTTCGTAGTTTGAGATGGACATTGATTCTGGCCAATACCTCAGCTTCATTGAACGGTTTGGTGATGTAGTCAGCTGCACCAATTGATAAGCCATGAACTTTATGCTCACTGTCGGCAAGGGCCGTCATAAAAATGACGGGCACCTCCATAGTGGCTGGATTTTCCTTCAACTGCCGACAGGCCCCAAAGCCATCAATTCCCGGCATCATGACATCGAGCAGAATTAGGGTCGGTAACTCCAAGGCAATTTGTTCGAGTGCGCTCTGTCCATCCACGGCCACACGCACCGCATGCCCTGCTCCTTTGAGCGTCTGCGAAAGTACTGCCAGATTTGCTGGGTTGTCGTCAACAATGAGGATGAATTCACTACTTTGGGAAGTCATTTTTCAGAAGGAAATGATGGAATATTGAAAACGGGCTATCGGCGAATAAAAATCCCTAATTCACTTGTCAAGAAACGCTTCAGCCATTGCAATGAGGGTCTTCGAAAACTTGCAATATTAGGTATCTAACTGCTGAGCTGATTGAATCAGTCCATCCAGATCACCCTTTTGGGCCAATGCAGTAAACTGCTCCACGATCGCTGTTGAGGGTCTCATCGTGGGCTTCGATGGTGCGGTAGCGATCGCCTGAGCCGTCACCTCACCCAGTTGCTGAGGCAAGGATAGATAGGAATCAAGTTGGTCATCCACTCGCTGCGTGGCACTATCTACCAACTGGTCGGCCAAGTCCTCGACCGCTTCTTGCCCGTTCTTGAAAGATAGATATCCCACCAATCCCACAGCAGTGAAGACTTGTAGTACAAACGGCACAATCAAAATTGCTTGTAGAGATGGCCTCTTCGTCAACATAGCCTAGTGAGATTAAAGTCTTGGGAATGAATTAAGCACTGGCGGCACTGAATTTCTAGAAAGGTGCGTAGCTCAGGTTATTCAGACGAAAATCAGTGTATGCCTTATCTGAATATGCCCATCACCCCAGACAAGATTCCCATCCCAGAAAGAGCAGCGAGAAATTTCTATATCCTTTATTGGCAGATGCGTCCAGCAGATTATCTATACGAGCGCCTGAAGCCTATTTCCCTTGCTGGGCTCTTGAAGATTATGCAACTCTTTACATCCCCTTATCAACCGCCATAAGTTCTAACGTCTAGGCTACATATTAACCCCGCCTATTCTTAACTCAAAAACCGCGATCGAGGGGGGAAAGCAAACTTGATTGCTGTATAAGCTGACTACTTATCTTTGCTTGTATTCGCAGCCGAGGATTAATCCCTCTCACGAACTGTCAGGAATTCCTTTTTCTTCAAGCTACTCTAAAATCTGGAGAGCTCCATACCGCATAGGGGGAAGACACATGGTGGAGACCGTGAGGCAGCACAACGGAGTCTTTGCTGAAAACGTGTTTACTCGACCTACCGGTGGCGAAACGCTATCTTGTTCCGTCCTGGTAGTAGGTGGTTCAACAGCAGCTTATTCGGCCAGCCTCACTATCCTGCGACAAAATCTGGATGTGTGTTTGGTGCAGCCCCAGAAGGTGGTAGGAGGTCAGTTTACGGCTCAGGCGCTGCCTGCGTCTGATGATGGTGATCTGCTGAGAGCTGTGGGTAGTACCTCCAGCTCGGATGGTGAGTACTTTGCGATTTCGCAAGCCCAGCGGGAGTTTCGGGAACGTCAGCGATCGCTGCAGCCCGTCAAAGGCAGATTGGCCCGAAATCCTGGCGGCAGCTGGGTCAGTAATTTTGCAACATCCCCCGTGGTCGCGGCTACGGCCCTGAACGAAGCGATCGCCCCCTACCTGGAAAATGGACGTCTCCAGCTGATTCCTCATGCTGAGCCGGTAAAGGTATTCTTTGACCGCAGCGGTCCTTTCAAGCGGGTAACTGGGGTGCTGTTCGAGAGTACTGAAGATCAGCGCCACTTTACGGTAAACGCCAAAGTGGTGATTGAAGCCACCGATTTAGGCGATTTGCTGGAGGTGGGTGAAATTGAGTCGCGGGTGGGGCAAGAGGCCCGTCACCAAACGGGAGAAGGACTACTCCCCGACGATGCCCGTCCTCAATGCCAGCAGTCGATCACCTTTGATGTGCTGGTGGAGCGCACTCAACCGGGGCAAGGCAAACCCATCGACCCACCTGCAGGCTATGACCGTGAACCCTGGCTAGACACCAATGAATTCACCAGTGATTTCTACACCCGGAAAAGTAACCAGCAGTGGACCAAATGGGAATTTTTTAGCGACTTTGGCATCTTTCGCTATCGTCGCGTGCAGCGGACTCAGGCTTATGAGAAGCCAGTGTTCCCTGGGGATGTGACGGTCATCAACTGGGGCACCTCCAGCGAACCTGATCGGTACTGCTGTGGCAATGACTATCGCCCAGGGCGCTTGGTGGGCGTGAGCCGCGAAGAACGCCAGATGCACGTTCAGCGCGCTCGCGATCGCGCCCGTGCCTATATTCACTTTTTGCAGCACAACGGCGTCCCAGATCTGAAGCCGCGCAGTGATTTGACGTGGACGCAGGATGGCATTGCCCTAGAGCCTTACATTCGTGAAGCTCGTCGGGGTGTGGCCCTGAGCACGGTGCGCCATGAAGATGTAGCTGCAACTTTCTTCCCCGACCAAGCACGCGCCCGATGTTTTGATGACTCCGTTGGCATCGGCCAATATCACTATCTGGACCTGCACGGCAATGATGTAAAGGGGCACATTACCCCCAAGGGCAGCGACGTTATCGCCCGCCCCTTCAGCTTGCCCTTAGGAGCACTGGTACCTCAGACAACAGACGGCTTGGTGCTCTCAGCCAAAAGCATTGGCACGACCCATATCACTAACGCAGCTTACCGGATGCATCCTGTCGAGTGGGCTATTGGCGAGGCCAGCGGCTGGCTGGCGACGTTTGCAGTCTGGACAGGACTCCAGCCCAGGAGCCTAGCCACAGAGAAAGCCCATGTCCGCAAAATTCAAGGGTTTATGGCACGCAATAAAATCCCCATTTTCTGGTTTGATGATGTGTCTCACATTGATCCAGACTTCGAGCCTATCCAGGTAATGGCGGCCGCCCATATTGTCCGCAGCGAAAATCATCGCAATCTACACTTTCGTCCCTACGCCAGCGTCACTCGGGCTATCGTTGCGGCTGCTTTTGTCAATCTGCTGCAGCTAGAAAAACAAACCCCAGCCAAACCTACCTTCAGCGATGTTCAACCTGGTAGACACTGGGCCTATACAGCTATTGAAACACTCCATGCTCAAGGGCTCGTTATCGGTGTTGGGGGAAATCGCTTTGCTCCTGACCTGCCCATTACCCGCGAACAACTATCCTTCCTAGTCGGACGAGCGATGCCCGAAGTGATGGTCAAAGCCTTTGTCGAGACGCCGCGCGATCGTCAGTTCCTGCAGCGGCGCGAACTTTCGCGAGTACTGTACGAGGTTATGAAGGCAAAGTTGGGAATATGAACAGGCAACCGGAGAGTGGGGGAGTAAGGGAGTAGGGAAGTGAACAATTTTTCGTCGAAAAATCGCCCTTTAGAAATATGTTGGCGCCTCCAAAATTTCATCCCCCTATCCCCCCATCACTCCATCCCCCCATCACTCCCCCACTCTCCTCCCTTCTCCGCTGCCCTTGGTACAGGTGCTTTGGGTACGCCGTAGGGCTTTTTCGATGGTAGAAGTTCGAGCTGTCCGGAAGAGCGGGTGGTGGCGCCACGGCGGCGAGCGATGCCTTCTTCGGTAGTTTCTTCGGCGATTACTTCATAGAGGATGGCTTGCTTTTGTCCGGTACCTTTGCGGAGGATACGACCAAGCCGTTGGATGTACTCGCGGGTAGAACCCGTACCTGATAGCAAAATAGCGATGCGGGCGTCGGGCACATCAATGCCTTCGTTGAGGACTTGGGAGACTACTAGAGTTGGGTACTCGCCGTTGCGGAAGCGCTCCAAAATAGCGTGGCGCTCTTTAACAGGCGTCTGGTGCGTGATTGCAGGAATCAGAAACGCTTGAGAGATGCGGTATACAGTAGCGTTGTCAGCAGTGAACACGAGGCAGCGATCGGGATAGTGTTGCACCAGCAGTTCACTCAGCACTCGGAGTTTACCTTCTGTACCCAGAGCAATCATTTTGGATTCTCGGTGGGCTAGCATGGCGCGTCGTCCTGCTTGGGATTGAGCACTAGCCTGGACGAAGCGCTGCCATCCCTGCAGGCTTCCTAGCCAAATATTGGCGTCTTGCAAAAAGTCGTTGCGCTGCTGAATGAGGTCTTGATAACGTCGTTGCTCATCCGGAGTCAGGGTAACTTTAATCGGCACGATTTCGTAGGGAGCCAGGGTTGTTCCCGCGAGATCTTGCGGCTGCTTCTGGTAAACAATGGGACCGAGCAGATAATCTAGGTCGGCATGGCGGCCATCAGTGCGATCAGGGGTCGCTGTGAGCCCGAGGCGATAGGGAGCGATCGCATACTCGGCAATGACACGGTTAAAGTCGCTGGGTAAGTGGTGACATTCATCGCAGATTAAGAGGACATATTGGTTGCACAGAGTCTCCGCGTGGATAGCAGCGCTTTCATAGGTGGCAACCAGTATAGGAGTGCGATCACGAGAACCACCTCCCAAGAGCCCTACTTCAATGCCTGGAAATGTTTTTAGCAGTTGGTCATACCATTGGTGCATCAGATCCAACGTCGGCACCGTGATCAGGGTGCTGCGAGGGGTTGCCTGCATCGCCAAATGGGCTAGGTAGGTTTTGCCTGCGGCTGTAGGTAACACAACAACACCGCGCCAGCCTGACGCTATCCAAGCATCTAGGGCCGCTTGTTGATGGGCATAGGGTGTGTAGGCTTGCTGAGCCTGCAGCGACAATGGTTCATACTGCGGCACCTTGTCAGTAAAAGTAACCGCAGCAGCCTTGAGGGCTTCCACCAGAGAGCGATATTGATGGGCTGGGATGCGGAAGCGTTCGATGCGATCGTCCCAAGTGGCAAAATCAATCCACGCTTTGCCCCGTGGGGGTGGATGCAGGATTAGGGTGCCGCGATCAAAACTTAAATGCGGAATTCGGGCCATTGTCCGAGGTAGAACACTGCTGCCATTCTAGGGAGTCTTGTTGAGGTTCTCCAGCTTTGGTCGTGAGTTGTAGCAGTGCTTGGATAGCAGGTTCGTCAATGACTTTGCTAAAGCTGGGGTCTGTCTGGGCCATCACTCGATATAGATTAGCCCCGACAACTATGGCCTCTCCCAGAATTTGAGCAGCTTTGGCAACATTTCCCTGCAAAGCATAAGTAGACGCTTTACCGTATAGCGCATTTGGGTTAGGCGTACGGTACCGCAAAGACTGATCGAAGC
>JBCBJE010000065.1:0-11279 GCA_038523735.1 Cyanobacteria bacterium J06626_18
CACCACCTGTGCTGACGGAGGTCCGGGGTTGATTCAGGTTCGCTAATCAGGCCGCTAGCGAGCTGTCAATTGCGTCACCCGTCAGCGTGGTGAGAGTCTCGGAGGCATTTTCAACCGGCGCGTTTGGCGTCATGGGACTGTCTCATCTGAAGCACTGTTCTGCATCTAGTTCGTAAATACATTTAATCCTTTTGAGATAAGGCCCTATTCACAATGTCTACAGTCAATGGGATTTCCTCTAAGGAGGATTCCGGGGATGCTGAAAATCCCGTGAACGGAGCTGTGCTGGCGATCGCCGACAGTGAGTTCACTAGCAAAATTCAGCTTCTCACCTACGGCTGGGATGTCACGCGCCCAGCCCAATCCAGTTTCACCCCTAACCAGTTCAGCTTCGCAGCGCTGCAGACGGCAGACTCGCCGTTTCTAACTCAGGCTGTTGCCAGCGGTAATTTCATCGACCAGTTAACCCTGGTGGATTACCACGATGTTGATGGCGATGGTACGGGCGAAGCCGTTGCTAAGTTCACGCTGAAGGATGTCGTTTTCACGGGCTATGGCCAAACCACGGGTGAGCTTGATCTTCTGGTTGATACCTTCCAGGTGAGTTTTGGCGAACTCAATGTGGAGTCCAGCCAGTTCGATCCGCAGACAGGCGATTTCATTAGAACAAATTCAAGCGACTTCGATGTGGTTCGCCGAACGTCCTCCCCACCAGAGGATTTTGGCGGCATTGACTTAGGTGAGCCCTCACCGCAAGCGAAGCGCATTCTTAGTTTCGGTGAATTGGGGGATATCCAAGTCAGCGCCTTTACTGCACCTAATTTCAAGGTTGATACCGGCAGTTCTCTCGGCAGCGGTGCCAGTGCGGGGCTGGTAACCGTCGATGAACTGGTGATTGAAACGGCGCTAAATGAAGCGACGCCTGACCTGATCGCAGCACTGACCAGTGGAACGGTCCTTTCTGATGTGGTGCTGTCAGACTATATTTCTATCGCTGGGAAGCAAGAGTTGCTGAGTCAATGGGACCTTGGCCAAGCCGTTGTAACAAGCTATGCGATCGCAAGTGATGAGACCACAGGGGCCTTGCCAAGTGTCCGTTTCACCCTTGCTCCGCAAACTGAGCTGACGCAGACGGTCAACTTTGATAGCGATGGCAACGGCAGTTTAGACGGCAACAACCAAGTGTCCGTCAAACTCGACAGGTTGGATGTGGATTTTCTGGGGAAAGGGCTCAGTGCTCAGGCTCAACCGGCCAAGCCGGTCAATGGGGCTGTACTGGCAATTACTGAAGCTAAACAAGTCAGCGAAATCCAGCTTCTCTCCTACGGTTGGGAGATTATGCGTCCTGACCAGTCCCAATTTGACCCTAGCGAGTTTAGCTTTGCGGCGCTGCAAACAGCCGACTCGCCGTTCCTGACTCAGGCCGTTGCCAGCGGTACCCTTATCGACCAGTTAACCCTGGTGGATTACCGCGATGTTGATGGCAATGGTACGGGCGAAGCGGTTGCTCGGTTTACGCTCAATGATGTCGTTTTTACCCACTACGGACAGAGCAGTGGTGAGAATGTCCCGGTTGATACCTTCCAGGTGAACTTCGGACACCTTGAGATTAATTACGACCAGTTTGATCCGCAGACAGGCGATTTCATCGGATCGAATTCAAGCAACTTTGATGTGGTTAGCCGCACGTCCTCCCCACCAGGGGATTTTGGCGGGACTGACTTGGTTAATCCCTCGCTCCAAGCGGAGCGCATCCTCAGTTTTGGCGACTTAGGGGATATCCGGGTCAACGCCTTTACCGCACCCACCCTCAGGGTTGATACCAGTGGCAGCTCTGGCGGCGGTGCCAGGACTGAGCTACCAACAGTCAATGAACTGGTGGTTGAAACGGCGCTGAATGAAGCGACGCCCGACCTGATCGCAGCCCTAACGAGTGGAACAGTCCTCCCTGATGTGGTGCTGTCGGACTATGTTTCGATCGTGGGGCTGCCGGAGTTGCTGAGTCAATGGGAGCTTAGCCAAGCCATCGTAACAAGCTACGCGATCACGAGTGATGCGACGGATGCGACCGCTCAATCCACGCCTATCGTACGCTTTAGCCTTGCTCCCCAAGCCAAGCTGACGCAGACGGTCAACTTGGATAGCGATCAAGACGGCAGCTTGGATAGCAGCAACCGCGTGTTATTGGATGTGGCCAGCGGCACCGTCACCTCAAGCTCAGTAGATGGCAATAGCCAGCTTGCCAGCATTCCACAAGACAGCCTCACCGGTACAAGGGCTGACTCTATGCAGGTAGGGGATGGTGAGGATTGGACGGATACCCATTCAAAGTTGAGTTCCTCGTTTGACCCTGCGATTGCTGATACCCACGCAATGCAGAATCGAGCGCTCAATTCCCTAGACGATGTAGGGACGGGTGGCCAGTACCTACTAGATGGCTTGATGCTCGATGACTCAAGTCGCTTCCAGGGACGTGGGGACTCATCAGCGGCTACCTTCGGTTTCTTCGACGATGGGCTGATGGGGGCGATCGCGCCCGTGACGGATGTCTCCACAGCAGAGTTCAACAACAGCATTCCCTTCGGGTAATCGGAGCGATGCGCTAATTCGGCAAGGTGCAGCTTCGTAAACAAAAGTGAGTGGGCGGTGAAATTGCCCTGTTTTTGGCTGGGGCAGTTCGCAGCGTCAGCTCGATAAATGGGCGCTTGCAGGTCAGTGATAACGATTTCGAAGTTTCTAAACCCTATTCCACGTTTGATTAAAGGAAATTTTTCTCATGTTTGAAGCACAGCTAAATCCCAATGATCTAGACGGTAGCAACGGTTTTGTGATCAACGGCAATTCCGGCAAAGCATTTGGTGATTCCGTCAGCAGCGCTGGTGATGTCAATGGCGACGGTATTGAAGACATTATCATTGGGGCTCCCGGGACGTCGACGACGGATCCTGGCCGGAGTTATGTGCTGTT
Source organism: Cyanobacteria bacterium J06626_18 (assembly GCA_038523735.1). Lineage (GTDB taxonomy): Bacteria > Cyanobacteriota > Cyanobacteriia > Phormidesmidales > Phormidesmidaceae > SIO1E4. Next base: position 2,968 of record JBCBJE010000065.1, read on the forward strand.
CGGCGGCCCATCGGGAGCGATCGGCAGCAGTTTCGATGTCTCAGCTCTGGATGGCACGAACGGTTTTGTGATTAATGGTGTTGATCAATCGAGTTCGGGTGACTCTGTCAGTGCCATAGGAGACATCAACAACGACGGTATCGGCGACCTGATCATTGGTGCACCTCGTTTCTCCACTGGCATTGAACGTACCGGAGCTAGTTACGTTGTCTTTGGCAGCACCACCTTAGGCAGTGGGGGGGGCATCGAGCTGTCTTCCATCGACGGTAGTAATGGCTTTGTTATCGACGGTGCAGAGTTCAGCCAATCAGGCAGCACGGCTAGCGGTACAGGAGACGTTAATGGCGATGGAATCGATGATTTTGTTATTGTTGCACCTTTCAGTGGAAACCCTGCATACGTGGTGTTTGGGGGCGACGCTGTCGGTGCGAGTGGCAGCCTCACCCTATCTGATTTGAACAGTGATACGGGTCTCACTTTCCGCTCTGATTTTTTGGCAGCAGTGAGTGGCTTAACCGTTAGCGGTGCCGGTGACATTAATAATGACGGCATCAATGATGTCATCGTGGGGCAACCCTTTGGGAGTGATGGAAACGTTACTACTCGGGCTGGCCGTAGCTCGGTTATCTTTGGTAGCAACGATTTGGGCGGTGAACTGCTGGCATCGGCACTAGATGGCACAGATGGTTTTGTCTTCAGTGGTCTTGAGTTCGATGACAGACTGGGTTCGTCTGTGAGTGATTTGGGTGACGTCAATGGCGATGGGGTTGATGACTTCATCATTTCGGCTACTGAGGACGTGATTAATCGAGGGGTCGAAGATGGTGGCGAGAGCTATGTGATATTTGGCTCCAGCAGCATTGGGAGCAGTGCCCCTGCAGATGCGTCCGACTTAGATGGCAGCAATGGCTTTGTGATTGAAGGCCTTGCCAGGAATTTCTCTTTGGGTGAATCTGTGAGCGGGGTTGGGGATGTCAACGGCGATGGTATCAATGACCTGATTATTGGTGATCCGGCTGCGACGCTTGAGAGTGGGACAGGACGCGGCGAAGTTTATGTAATCTTCGGCGGCGCTGGTCTAGGTAGCGGTGGCAGCCTCGATCTGTCCGCACTCGATGGTGATAATGGCTTCGTCTTTAATGATGCTGGGTCAACTGTTGGCAGAATAGGCTCTGCGGTTAGTGGAGCAGGCGATTTCAACGGCGATGGTGTGGATGACCTGATTATCGGAGCATTTGGTTTAGACCAGAGCTACGTTGTCTTTGGGTCTTCTGATGCCAACGCTGCCCCTGTCGCAGCCCCCGATGCGAACAGTGTGGTCAAAGATGCCGCTGATAACGAAGCCACTGGCAATGTCCTCAGCAACGATAGTGATCCGGACGGTGATGCCTTGACCGTTGCTGCAGTGAATGACAGCCCGGCAGAGGTTGGGCAGGTAATTGAGGGACAGTATGGCAGCCTTATTGTGAATGCCGGCGGTGAATACACCTACACCCTTGATAATGCCAACCCTGCAGTCGATGCTCTGAATGACGACGAAACGCTCACAGACAGCTTTAGTTATCGGGTCAGTGATGGCAGCTCAGAAGCCACAACAGCTCTTGAAATTACAATCAACGGGTCTGCGGATGTACCGAACGCTGCGTTCGTCGTTACAGAAAATGTGGACGACGGAACGGGGACTACCCAAGGCACCTTGAGTTGGGCTATTCAGCAAGCGAATTCACAAGAGGGGGCCGACATCATTGAGCTGGCCGCCGATGTGCGCTTTGAAGCTACCGATGATGACCTGTTTCCGGTTGAGTCATTCATTGACAGCGACATCACAATTGAGGGCAATGGCTTTACCCTCAGCGGGGATAGCAACAACAATGGTCAGGTCGATGACGGCGATCGCCGCGGTCTATTTGTCCGCTCTGGGGATGTTGTCCTGAACGATCTCACCATCGCTGGCGCGGTGGCGCGCGGTGAGGATGGCAGCGGTGGCGGAGCCGGAATGGGGGGAGCCCTATTTATTGAGGACGGCAACGTGACGATTGACGCTGTCACCTTTGAGAATAATCGTGCCATTGGTGGAGCATCGGCGGTAAGCCGCTTTGGCGGAGGCATTGGACTAGAGGGCGATCGCACAGGGGCGGCTGGGCGTGATGGCTTTGTCAATATCATCAGTGAATCAGGGATCAATGGTGGCGGTGGTGGCACGGGTAGCTTTGGTGGCGGCGGCGGCCGTGGCGGTGGCGGTGGCGGCAGCAAAGTACTCAGTGACGCCGGTGTTGGTGGTTTTGGCGGCGATGGTGGGTTTGGTGGCGGCGGCGGCAGCGGCGGTGATGGCGGCAGCGGCAAAACTTTGGGAGGTGCTGGCGGCTCTGGTGGATCTGGCGGCTTTGGCGGCGGCGGCGGTGCCCAGGGTATTGACAGCTTAGGGAAATCAGGCAGAGGCACCGAAACCCCTGAGTTCCCTCCGAATGGTGGCTTTGGTGGTTTTGGCGGTGGCTTTGGGAATGAATCTGACAGCACTAGCTACGGTGGCGGCGGAGCTGGACTCGGGGGGGCTATCTTTATCCGCAGCGGTGCGCTTACCGTCACTAACAGCAGCTTCAACAACAACGCCGCTCAAGGTGGGCAAGGGAGCAATTTTGAGGAGTCCAGGGATGATGGCAGCGGCTTTGGTGGCGCGATTTTTGCGATCACGGACGAAGCCCTACAAAACCACAACGGCAGTGTTCAGGACCTTCCCTCAGAAATGCCCACGGTGGACGTGTCCAATACTCAGTTCGCCAACAACACCGCTGAGGGTGCTGACAACGACATCTTTGGCACGCCTACCCTCGACGATGCCAGCAATCCCAGCGTGACCAATGCTGAGGGTACGGGTACTCAAACCGATGCAGCTCAAACAGAGTCTGCTGTCTCTAGCTTTGGGCTGCAGGCATCAACCAGTGCCGCTGACACGAATACTCTCAGCAATGATGAAAGCACGCCACCAGAGGACGGTGTTCAATTCAAAGACCTAACGCTCGACACGGTAGTGGGTCTCGCCTTGACCGAGGCAGAACAAACGCTGATTGCAACTGCCTTCGAAGTCTCGGACACCGTTGACCTCACGACCTTCGATCCACTGGAGGCCGCGGCTAGTGAGGACCCAGAGGGTGTGGATGTCCTAGCCAAATTGATCACGGCTCAGACTGCGGTTGTACAAACTGGAGCCTTGTTGCAGGGGGCATTGCCTCAGGCACCGCGTGCAACTCTAGAAGCTGTGGCTGCTGACGGACTGCTCAATCTCGTCCAAGGCCAGGTCGATGCGGGGCAAACGGTAGATTTAGCGGATGAAACTCAACTGCAGACCCTGCTTGAGACCACAGTTGACACTCTGCTAGCAGGGGATCCTGATCTTGATCTGCAGTCAGTTGCGGACACGATTCCGCAGCTGGCTCAGGTCATTGCTGCCAGCAATCAGGCAGCGTTTGATGCGACGACTGCCGGTTCCCTTCCTGAAGCTGTAAGCACTCTCTTCCAGGTGCAATCCGTGGCGCAGGAAGCCGTTGCTGCCGACCTGCAGGCCGCCGTTGCCGGTGAGCAGCCCCTAACTGACGTGATAGCCGCCAACACGGGAACGGCCTTAGCCGACCAGATTGCGACAGCCACAGTCAATGTTGAACCCGTTGCCATTGATGACGGCTTCACCACCGCAACCGCTACTACGCTCGACGGCAACGTCTTAGAAGACAACGGAGCCGGGGCCGACACCGACCTTGAGGGCGATACCCTCAGCATCAGCTTGGTGAATGGCGCATCTGACGCTGTAGGGCAACCCCTCACACTCGACTCCGGGGCTGTCCTTACACTGGATCAGGATGGCACCTTTACCTACACGCCAGACGGCGACTTCACGGGAACTGACAGCTTCACTTACACCATCAGTGATGGCAATGGCGGCATGGATACAGCCTCAGTAACGGTGACGGTCGATCCAAGTGAGACTGGCTCCGACCTCAACATTGGCCTATATGATGCTGATACGGATACGCTGATTACTCTAATTGGCGAAGGTGACGAAATTCTGGCAAGCACGCTGGCTGGCCGTGACGTCACCCTCGCGGCCTTGGTGCCCGACGATAGTCCCTTTGTGGGGCAGGTCGAGAGTATGTTCCTCGATCTCAATGAAGGGCAACGAACTCGGCGTGAGAATGCTGAGCCCTATGCGCTGTTTGGGGATATCAAAGGCGACTTCAGAGGCGGCGACCTGCCCGTTGGGGACAACCAAATTGCCTTCGACCTCTATTCTGAAAACGGGCTGAGGGGTGAACTCCTAGATACGGTCACTCGGAGCTTCACCATTGTCGAAGATCGATCGCCTGATCTTGAGATTGGGCTTTATGACGCCGACAACGATACCCTAATCACGATTCTTGAGGACGGCGATGAGCTGCTAGCCAGTACGTTAGCCGATCGCACTGTCACCCTGGCCGCCTTCGTGCCGGACGATAGCCTCTTCGCCGGTGAGGTTGAGAGTATGTTCCTCAATCTCAACGAAGGTGAGATTACCCGTCGCGAGAATGCTGAGCCCTACGCACTATTCGGGGACATCAGAGGCGATTTCAGCGGCGGTGTTCTGCCCATTGGGGAGAGTGCGATCGCCTTCGACCTCTATTCCAAAAATGGACTCAAGGGTGAGCTGCTAGGCACCGTTACGCGCGACTTCACAATTGTCGACGACCTGATTTGATCTGAGTCAGGAGCCGCCGGTCTTCATACTCCGAACATCGCTGTCTAAAACCGACTTAAAAACCCACAGTGGAAAATGTCTCTATCCCTCCACTGTGGGTTTCCGAGTACCAGGGCGGTTGCTAGCGCGATCGCCAACTTCTCCAATAACTGAGACTCACCCTGCGCTACTGCCTGGAAACCCGTATCCATGCAGATCACACCACGGGGACGGATTGCTTACGCCAACTAACCGGCTGCCGGAGCGTTTTGCCAGAAAAGGCTCCGGCAGCTAGTGTCGATGCCCCAGCCAATGGTGGAAGCGGGCCGGTTAATGAATGGTGTGGCAAGCGCGATCGCATTTAGGCCATGCTAGAGCGTGATTAGGTTAGACATTGGTATCTAATTACGCTATGGACCTAGATATGCTGCGCTCGGGTCAGCTTGCGGGACAGAAACGCCTGAATCTATCCTGCGGTTTGACCGAATTTCCCCTAGAGATTCTCGATTTAGCTGATTCGTTAGAAATTCTCGACTTATCGAATAATCACCTCAGTACCCTGCCGGAAGCGTTTGGACAGTTGTCCAAGCTCAAAGCCGTCTTCTTTACCAACAATGCATTTGAGGAATTTCCAGCTGTATTGTCTACATGTCCCGCGCTTTCGATGATTAGCTTTAAGGGCAATCAGCTCAAGACAATCGGCGAGCAGATATTGTCCCCCATTGTTCGCTGGCTCATTCTTACGGACAACCAGCTAGAAACCCTACCCGCCGATATCGGCAAACTCAGTAAGCTGCAAAAGTGCATGTTAGCGGGCAATCGGCTGCGCTCTGTGCCCGACGAACTGGCTAACTGCCACAATCTAGAACTGATTCGGCTATCGGCCAATTGTTTGGAGACGCTGCCGAAGCACCTGCTGGATCTGCCTCGATTGTCATGGCTGGCCTATGCGGGTAATCCTTTTTGCGAGGGATTGGGAGAGTCAGGGGCGATCAGTGGGCGATCGCTCCCCCTGATCGACATCGATGAACTGCAGCTAGGGGACGTGCTCGGCCAAGGCGCGTCGGGTGTTATCTACAAAGCGTTGTGGAAGCCCCAGTCGACTGATTCAGCCTCGCCTCAGGAAGTTGCTATCAAACTCTTTAAAGGTGACATCACCAGCGACGGACTTCCGCTCGATGAGATGCAAGCTTGCATCGCTGCAGGGTCGCATCCCCATCTAGTGACCGTACTAGGCAAACTGAACCATACCCTTGAGGGCAAAACGGGACTAGTTTTCTCCTTCATCCCCGCCGACCATGAAAAGCTAGGCAATCCCCCGAGTCTAGAGACTTGTTCGCGGGATACCTACAGCGATGACACTTCGTTCACGCTGCCCGTGATTGTGCAGATTGCCCGCAGCATTGCATCCGCTGCCATGCATCTCCATGCCAATGGCGTTATGCATGGCGATCTCTATGCTCACAACACTTTAGTGAATAAGACGGGAGAAGCCATTTTGAGTGACCTTGGCGCAGCCTCCTTCTACGATGCGACTGACACAGCCACCGGCCAAGCTCTGGAAAGGCTAGAGGTACGAGCCTTCGGTTGTCTATTGGAGGATTTGCTGGACCGCTATGCTCCAACCGGGGAGACCCAAGAGGAAGATGCAACCAGGCTGCCCCGTCTCCGTCACCTGCAGCAGGATTGTATGCAGCCATCTCCAGCCTTGCGACCTCTGTTCACGGACATTCATGAGGCGTTAGCGAGCCCGAATAATTTCTTGAAATAAACATCCTGCCGTAGGTTGGGGACGAGGAATGAGACCCGACACCTCAACAATATCTTTTTTGTTGGGTTTCACTTCGTTTAACCCAACCTGCACATTCAATCTTTACGGGTAATTTCTTCATCAGAAATCTTCTTGTAAATGCTTGACCAATCCCGCTCACGCTTTAGAAAGGATCAGGATTCTTGTGGGTCGTCGAGAAGGTAGAGTAAGGAACACTCCACCCATCAACCTACAGGGATGAAGAACCGTCATGGCTGATCGCAGCGCTCCCCGTCGAGGTGTGGTGGCCGCAGGCCATCCCCTAACTGCCGAAGCTGGTGCCGAAATGCTTCGGCAGGGGGGCAATGCTTTTGATGCCGCGATCGCCGCAGTGATGACGGCTTGGGTAACTGAATCCGTTCTAACGTCGGCGGGCGGGGGCGGATTTTTATTGGCTCACACCGCACAGGGCCAAAGCTGCCTGTTCGACTTCTTTACCCAAACACCTAAAAGTCGCGATATCAGCCAATCCCCCCATTTCTATCCAATTCAGGCCAACTTTGGGGACACGGTGCAGGAGTTTCATGTGGGGCTGGGGTCGATGGCAGTACCGGGAGCTGTGGCGGGACTCCTCCATGTCCATCAAAGATTAGGACGCTTGCCATTAGCCGCGATCGTTGAGCCCGCAATGCATCATGCTCAACAGGGGGTAATCGTCAATCCGTTTCTGGCCTATTGCTTTGAGCTATTGGAGCCAATTCTGCTAGCGTCTGAAGCCACCAAAGCGTTTTACGCTCAGGCAGGCAAATTGCTCGTTGCTGGGGATCGGTTGAAAATGCCCGCCATGGCTGATGTCTTGGCACAGCTTGTGAAACAGGGAGTGGCCTTTTTTCATGAGGGGGCGATCGCCCGTCAAATTGCTCAGGACTGCCAGACTCACGGGGGATACCTGACACTGGCAGACCTGCAGCACTACGCGGTGATTGAGCGTCAGCCCCTGAGCATAAAGTATGGCAATGCCACCTGCTTGACCAATCCACCCCCTAGCTCTGGCGGCACCTTAATTGCTTTTGCCTTAAAGCTGTTAGAGCAGACAAACCTATCGCAGCTGGAACACGGCTCTACCCAGCACCTCGCCTATCTGATCCAGGCGATGGCCCTTACCAACGAAGCCCGCCGCGATGGCTATGATCAACGATTGTATGAGCCTGACGTCGCCCACAAGTTTCTCGCTGAGACTCACCTGACGCCCTATCAGGCTGCAATGCAGGGTGTCGTGAACAAGCTGGGCAGTACAACCCATGTGAGCGTGATCGATGCAGAGGGTAATGCAGCCAGTGTCACCACATCCAATGGCGAAGGCTCTGCCTACATCGTTCCGGGAACCGCCGTCATGATTAACAACATGCTGGGCGAAGAAGACTTGCATCCCCAAGGTTTCCACACCTGGATACCTAACCAGCGCATTTCTTCCATGATGGCTCCAACCATTATCCTCAAAGACGACAAACCCCAACTGGTGCTGGGGTCTGGTGGCTCCAATCGCATCCGCACTGCCATCCTGCAAGTCATTGCCAACGTCGTGGACTTTGCCATGCCTCTGCCAGATGCCGTCAAAACCCCCCGCCTCCACTGGGAACGCGGCACCCTGCACCTCGAACCGGGCTACGATCGCCCCACCGTCCAGCAATCCCAATCCCACAACGCCTCCGAAACCATCTTCTGGCAACAACAAAACATGTTCTTCGGTGGCGTTCATGCCGTCGCGATCGCTGCCGACGGTGAGCTGTATGGTATGGGGGATGATCGTCGGGGTGGGGCGGTGGCGATCGCTTAGGTGGTGGGGTGATGGGGTGA
>JBCBJE010000066.1:0-11242 GCA_038523735.1 Cyanobacteria bacterium J06626_18
GCCAACCGTAAGGGGAAGAAACAGTTCAAGGGCCGCAATGTCGAAGGCGGGAGTGGTAACCGCCAGTAGCGTATCCTGAGCCGTCATGCCGGGAGTCTGCGCCATCGATGTGAGCAGGTTGGTGAGGCTCTGGATACGCTACTGGCGGTTACCACTCCCGCCTTCGACATTGCGGCCCTTGAACTGTTTCTTCCCCTTACGGTTGGCGGTACGCTTGTCATCGCGAGTCAGGAAGCAGTACGGGATCCTCAGCAGCTTGCGGCCCACCTCACCCAGCACGATGTCACTCTGATGCAGGCCACACCTGCCACCTGGCGACTGCTGCTGGCAAGTGGCTGGCAAGGGAAGTCCAATCTCAAACTCCTCTGCGGTGGCGAAGCTCTTGATGTGGCCCTGGCTCAGCAGCTTTTAGGATGCGGCTCGGAACTCTGGAACCTCTACGGTCCCACCGAAACCACCATCTGGTCCGCCGCTCTGAAAATTGAGGCGTCTACGCTGGAGGACGGCATTGTCCCGATTGGCCCTCCCATTGCCAACACTAAGTTCTACATCCTGGATTCGCAGCAGCGTCCTGTTCCGATTGGCGTGCCGGGTGAGTTGCATATCGGTGGTTTGGGTCTGAGTCCGGGGTATTGGCAACGGAAAGATCTGACGAATGATCGGTTTATCCCAAATTCTTTGGTTGGGGTCATGGGTCATCGGGAATCGGTCATCGGGAAAACCGAAGAACAAAGCACAAAGAACGAAGCACAAATTCATCACCTATTACCTACCCTCCTCTACAAAACCGGCGACCTGGTCCGCCACCTCGAAAACGGCACCCTGCAATACCTCGGTCGCCTCGACCATCAGGTCAAACTGCGGGGCTTCCGCATCGAACTGGGCGAAATCGAAACGGTTCTCACCCGACATCCCGACGTGGCCAAAGCTGTTGTGATGTTGCGCGAAGACAAGCTTGTAGAGCCGCAACTGGTTGCCTATATAGTCAGACAAAAGGCAGAAGGCAGAAGGCAGAAGGCAGAAACAATTCAAAATTCTTCCACTTTTCGACTTCCGACTTCCGAATTCCGAACTCATCTTTCCCAGCACCTGCCTGCCTACATGGTGCCGAGCCAATTTGTGGTGCTCGATGCCTTGCCTTTGACGCCTAACGGCAAAGTCGATCGCAAAGCCCTTCCCACACCAGAACTGCCTGAAACATCCGATGACTCCGCTGCACCGCTGACACCCACGGAAGAACTACTGGCAAATATCTGGTCAACGATATTGGGACAACAGGCCATTGCCCGTGACCACAACTTCTTTGAACTGGGCGGCCATTCGCTGCTGGCCACGCGAGTGGTGGCGCAGGTGCGGCAGGCGTTTGGGGTGGAATTGCCACTGCGATCGCTCTTTGAACAGCCCACTCTGGCTCAACTGGCGATGGTAGTGGATAGCCTGAAACAGGGTGAACCGGTGGGGGTTTTGGAGGCGATTGCCCCGGTTGAACGCTCTAGCCCATTGCTATTGTCCGATGCTCAGCAGCGGCAGTGGGTATTGGCTCAACTGGAACCGGAGAGTCCGTTCTACATCATGCCGACGGCGGTGCGGGTGCAGGGAGACTTGTCTCTGGACTGGCTGCAGCAGAGTCTGGAGCGGGTCGTGGAACGCCATGAAGTACTGCGAACGGCTTTCCAAGATGTCGAAGGCAAAGCCCAGCTTGAAATTTATCCTCAGGTGGACGTGTCGATGCCGCTAATGGATTTCAGTGGCTTGGATGAGGCTGCTCAACGGCAGTGCGTTCAGGAGCAGATTCACCAAGAAGCGCAGACACCCCTTGACTTGAGCTGTGCACCGCTGCTGCGAATGCGGGTGCTGCGGCTAGCAGCCGCTGACCACGTCATCTTGCTGAGTCTGCACCACATCATCACCGATGGCTGGTCGATGGGGATTCTGGTGCGGGAGTTGGCCCAGATTTACGAGGCCTTGCAGGCCAAGCGCTCTGTGGAACTGCCACCCCTGCCGATTCAGTATGTGGACTATGCCGCTTGGCAACAGCAGCAGGCGAAGCAGCAGCCGTTGACCTACTGGCAGCAGCAACTACAGGGAGTATCACCGCTTCTGGAGTTGCCCACTGATTACCCTCGTCCCGCTGTGCAGTCTTTTGAGGGGGCGACCTATGAATTCCGGTTATCGGCGGATCAAACGCGAGCGCTGCAGGAACTGAGTCAGCAGCAGGGCGTGACGCTGTTTATGACGCTGCTGGCGGCTTTCCAAGTGTTGCTGTATCGCTACAGCGGGATTGAGGACTTGGTCATCGGCACGCCCATTGCGAATCGGCAACGGCAAGAGTTAGAAGGGCTGATTGGCCTGTTTGTCAACACGCTGGTGCTGCGGACGGATCTATCGGGCAATCCTCGCTTTGAGGAGCTGCTGAGGCGGGTGCGGGCAATGGCGCTGGATGCCTATGCTCATCAGTCGGTGCCGTTTGAGCAGGTGGTGGATGCGCTTGAAGTGCCGCGTAGTTGGAGTCATTCACCTCTGTTCCAAGTCATGTTTGTGCTGCAGAATGCACCGATGGATGCGATCGCCCTTGATGGTTTGATCTGGCGACCTTTGTCGACGGACAGCAATACAGCCAAATTTGACCTCACCCTATCCATGCGACTGGATGAGCATGAGCTGCAGGGCACTCTGGAATACCGCACTGACCTATTTAAGGCGGAGACGATTTACCGCATGGCAGGTCATCTGCTCCAACTGCTGACGGTCGTAGCTCAGCAGCCCACGAGTCGGATTGCGGAATTGCCTATGTTGACCGAATTTGAACAGGCCCAGCTCTGGCAGTGGAATCAGACCCAAACGGACTATCCCCGCGATCGCTGCATTCACCAGATTTTTGAGCAGCAGGCTGAGAAGACGCCGGATGCGATCGCGCTCATCTATGGCGATCAACATTTTACCTATCAAGCCTTGAACGCTCAGGCAAATCAACTGGCTAGGCACTTGCGGACGACCTATGCAGTTCTTCCCGATACGCTGATTGGACTTTGGGCCGAGCGCTCCCCCAAGACGATTGTGGCGATGCTGGCAATCCTTAAGGCTGGCGGAGCTTACGTACCCCTTGACCCGACGTATCCTCAAGCGCGGCTCCAGTTCATGATTGCTGATGCACAGTTGTCTTTGGTCATTACACCTAAAGCAATTGAGCTGCCCGCTGAGGCATCGGCTTGCCAGCAGCTTGTCCTCACAACTGAAGCGCTTGCGATCGCTCAACAAAACGCAGACGATTCTCCCACCCTGACCAGCCCTGATAACCTGGCCTACGTTCTCTACACCTCCGGTTCAACCGGACAGCCTAAGGGCGTCTGTACCCCTCATCGAGGCGTTGTGCGGTTGCTACAAGGCACAGACTATGCCCACTTCGGCCCCGACGAAGTCTTTCTCCAGGCCGCGTCGCTATCCTTCGATGCCTCTACGTTTGAGATCTGGGGAGCCTTGTTGAACGGCGGTAAGCTCGTGCTACTGCCCATCCCATCGCCTTCTTTGGCTGACCTAGCAGGTGCGATCGCTCAGCACCAAGTCACGACTCTCTGGCTCAATGCGGGCCTCTTCCACCTAATGGTCGACGAGCAGCTTGAAGCCCTCAAACCCATTCGTCAACTCCTCGCTGGCGGCGATGTCCTCTCCAGCCCCCATATCCGCAAAGCCCTCGCCGCGCTGCCATACACCCGCCTCATTAATGGCTACGGGCCTACTGAAAATACGACCTTCACCTGCTGTCATCCCATGACCGCCGACAGTCTTGAAGATAGTCTCACCGACACCTCACCCCCCATCGGTCACCCCATTGCCAATACCCAGATCTATGTCCTGGATGCCAACCTCCAACCTGCCCCCATCGGTATCCCAGGCGAACTGTACATCAGTGGTGATGGCTTGGCCCGAGGTTACCTGAACCGACCGGAATTGACGGCGGAGCGGTTTGTGCCGAATCCGTTTGCACAGGGAATAGGGAACAGGGAACAGGGAACAGGGCATAGAGGTAATGGGGAATTGGTAATAGGTAATGGCACAACCCGATTACCTACTACCCATTACCCATTACCCACCACCCTCTACAAAACAGGCGATCGCGTCCGCCTCACCCCCAATGGCACCGTCGCATTCCTCGGTCGCTTGGACAACCAAGTCAAAATTCGTGGCTTTCGCATTGAGCTAGGCGAAATCGAGACAGCCCTATTGAGTCATCCCGCTGTTGAGCAAACGATTGTTGTTCCTTGGACAGGATATGTCGGGCAGCGCCGATTGGTGGCGTATGTGGTATCGGAGTCTGGAGTCAGGAATCAGGAGCCAGGAGTCAGGAGTCAAGAAGCAAATTCCGAATTTCGAATTTCGAATTCCGAATTCGATAACACTACTCCCCAAATTCTTCGCCAATACCTGGCAGAGAAGCTCCCCGACTACATGCTCCCAACTGCCTTTATTTTCCTTGATGTGCTGCCGCTGACGAGTAACGGCAAGGTAGATCGGCAAGCGCTGCCAGCGCCAGTCTGGGAAAGTGCAACGACTGAAACGGTCCCTCAGACAGCGGTAGAACAAACCTTGGCAGATATCTGGGCGGCGGTGTTGCGGCTGGGAAGTGTGGGTGTGCGGGACAACTTCTTTGAGCTGGGGGGCGATTCGATTTTGGCGCTGCAGATGGTAAGTCGAGCGGCCCAAGCGGGTGTATCGCTGTCGCCGCGACAGATTTTTCAGCATCAGACGATCGCTGAACTGGCAGCCTTAGCAGGCACCACAGCCACTTCTGTCGAGGCGGATCTAGTAGTGGGATCTGTTCCTCTGACGCCGATTCAACATTGGTTCTTTGAGCAGAAACTGGCGCATCCTCACCATTTCAACCAAGCAGCCTGTTTGGAACTACCGCTGACGGTGGATCGCGATCGCCTCGATCAGGCCATTCAAAAGGTCATGGCCTATCATGATGCTCTGCGATTGCGATTTAGCAAAACGGATGAGGGCTGGCAACAGTGGTTTGCTGAACCAGAATTGTCCGTGGTCGACTCAGTGGCTTGGGTTGATTTGACGGCGCTATCGAAAGCCGAACAAACGGAGGCGATCGCAGCCCATGCTGACCAACTTCAGGCCAGTCTCAATTTGGCGAGTGGGCCTTTGGTAAGGGTTGGTGGCTTTGAGTTGGGGACTGAGCGTCCGAGTCAGCTGCTGATTGTGATTCATCACCTAGTCGTCGATGGTTTGTCCTGGCGGATTTTGCTTGAGGACTTGTTGCTGGCTTATCAGCAAGCGGATGGTGGCTTCCTACCCAAAACGGCTTCTTTCAAGCAATGGTCGCTCTGGCTGCAATCGGTGACGTCTCAGTGTGAGGACAAAGATACTCTGCGGTACTGGCAGACCATGCCGCAGAATTTTGTCATCCCGGTTGACTACAACACGAGAGAAAATATAGCTGCAGCGACACAGACTGTGACGATTGAACTCTCGTCGCAGTACACTCAAGCACTGCTACAAGACGTTCCATCCACTTACAATACTCAAATTAATGATGTATTACTGACGGCCCTATTACAGGTCTTTGCTAAATGGACGGGGGAGCGATCCCTGTTGCTCACGCTAGAAAACTATGGACGACGTCCAGAGGTCTTGGGCGGTGAGCTGAACCTGGCGCGGACAGTGGGCTGGTTTACCTGCCTACATCCGGTGTATTTGCAGCTAATAGGCAGTGACCCAGGCGAACACCTGAAAGCTATCAAAGGTCAGCTGCGACAGTTACCCCATGAAGGATTGAGCTATGGGTTACTGCGTTACGGAGCAGAGGTTGAGGGGCTAGCGGTGGAGCCGCCCATAAGCTTCAACTATTTGGGTCAGTTTGATACGTTGTTAGCCGAAGCGGAAGGATTCCGCCTCTTACCGACACCAAGGGCATCGAATAGCCCTGGGAATCGGCGATCGCACCTGCTCGATATCAACGGCTGGATTCGCCATGGACAGCTTCAAATCGAGTGGACGTACAGCCAAAACTATCACGACCGCACGACTGTGGAGGGTTTGGCTCAAAACTATCTAGCGGCATTGCAACAGCTTATTGACCATTGTCAGGATGCTAGACAACAGGGATACACCCCCGACGATTTCAATCTAGTGCAGCTCGACCAAGCCACGTTGGATGCTGTGCTGGGCAAAGTGACATTTCAAGGGGGAGCTGGACAATGACGATGAATTCTGCGGCAATGCCACTGCCTGAAAATATGGCCCCTAATCGCTCGGCTCCAGCTGGCCCAGCTCCGGAAAACACAGGCTCGACTCCAGCGAGTGCTGCCCCAGCTATCGAAGACATGTATCCCCTGTCGCCAACCCAGCAGGGCATGCTGTTCCATAGTCTATATGGACCTGACTCTGGCGTGTATGTGGTGCAGGTAGGCTACACCGTCCGAGGCAGCCTGGATTTGGAGGCGTTTTCCCAAGCCTGGCAGTGGTTAGCACAGCGTCATCCGGTGCTGCGAACGGCCTTTGTTTGGGACACCTTGGAGGAGCCGCTTCAGGTGGTGGGACGGCAGGCAAAGCTCCCGGTTAGCATTCAGGACTGGCGGCAGCAATCCGCCTCAGAGCAAAGACAAGTGCTGGCAAACTGGCTGGCAGCGGATCGGCGTCAGGGATTCAATCTGGCGGCAGCGCCCCTCATGCGGCTGACAGTCTTCCGCTTAACAGAAGACACTTATCGTATTCTCTGGACTCACCATCATCTCTTGCTGGATGGTTGGTCAGTACCGCTGCTATTGCAGGAGCTACTGGTGGGCTATCGCGCCTATGCTCAAGGTCAGATACCTGGGCAATTGCTTTTGCTGCCTAAGCCCAAACTCTACCGCAACTACATTGCCTGGCTAAAGCAACAGGATTTGCAGGCGGCGATCCAGTTTTGGCAACAGCGTCTCCAAGGCATGACTGCACCTACGCCTCTCGGTATTGACCGCCCCCGTTCAATCAAGGGGACATTTGAGCGTCAAGCATCGCCTCAACATAAGATGCAGGAGCGATCGCTGTCTCCCCAGTTGACGACCCAACTGCGATCGCATGCTCAAACTCATCGCCTGACGCTAAATACGCTAGTGCAGGGCGCTTGGGCGATCGTGCTGGGTCGCTACAGTGGCGAGTCTGAAGTACTCTTTGGTGCGACCTGTGCTGGACGTCCGCCGACTTTACAGGGCGCTGAAACAATGGTGGGTCTTTTCATCAACACCCTACCTTTGCGGGTCGATGTTACTGCTGACCAAACGGTTGACACTTGGTTGCAGCATCTCCAAACTCAACAGCTAGAGCAGCAGCCCTACGAATACACGCCCCTGGTTCAAATCCATGGCAGCAGCGATATTCCTCGTAGCCTGCCCTTATTTGAAAGCATTGTGGTATTTGAAAACTACCCCGTCGAACCGAGCCTGAAACAGAGCATTGGCGATTTCACGATTGAGGATATCACGACGGCTGAACAAACCAACTATCCCCTCACACTCTTTGCCATCAGCCCTGCTGCTGAACCCCGCTCCTCGACTTCTGCTGACTTGTCAGCCTCAACCCTGGATTTGAAGGTGCTGTACGACTGCGATCGCTTCACCCCAGCCTCTATCAAGCGTCTGCTAGGACACCTAGAGACAGTGCTGTCGGCTTTCATCACCCATTCTGAGAAAACTATCGGTACGCTTCCGCTGCTAACTCCAGTCGAATATCAACAGCTCATTACCGATTGGAATCAGACAGGGCAAGCGATTCCTGAAAGGTGTGTTCATGAGCTGATAGCTGATCAGGCCCAAGAAAGACCGGATGCGATCGCGATCGTCTTTCAGGAAACCATCCTCACTTACCGCGAACTGGATAATCGGGTTAATCAGCTGGCTCATTATTTGATGGATCAGGGGGTTAAGCCGGGTGAGCGGGTTGCGGTTTGCTTGGAGCGATCAGCTGAGTTGGTGGTAGCGCTGCACGCGATTCTCAAGGTTGGGGGGACGTATGTGCCACTTGATCCGATGTATCCGGCTGAACGGCTGCGTTTTATTCTGGTGGATGCTGCGGTGTCGTTGTTGATTACGGCGAACGCGGCGGCGGTGGGCATTGGTGAGGTGGCGGGTTTGGCGGTTGAGGATGCGTTTGGGGGCAATGCCCACCCTACGATGCGGGTTTTGGATTTGACGAGTGATCGCACCCAAATCAACCGTCACCCCATCCACCCATCCACCCATCCACCCATCCACTCCCAGGATCTCGCCTATCTCATCTACACCAGCGGCTCTACCGGCACTCCCAAAGGCGTCCCCATCCGGCACCAGAGCCTCACAAACCTGCTCACCTCAATGGCTCAGGCTCCGGGTATGACGGCTCAGGATACGCTACTGGCGGTTACCACTCCCGCCTTCGATATCGCGGCCCTCGAACTGTTCCTACCCCTTACGGTTGGCGGCACGCTTGTCATCGCGAGTCAGGACGCCGTGCGTGAGCCGCAGCAGCTCGCGGCTCAACTGGTTCAGCATGATGTCACCTTGATGCAGGCCACGCCTGCGACCTGGCGACTGTTGCTGGAAAGTGGCTGGCAAGGAAAGTCCAATCTCAAACTCCTCTGTGGCGGCGAAGCCCTGGAGGGTGCTCTAGCTCAGCAATTGTTGGCTTGCGGCTCGGAACTCTGGAATCTCTACGGTCCCACCGAAACCACCATCTGGTCCGCCGCTTTGAGAGTTGAAGCCTCCACTCTGCAGGATGGTATTGTCCCCATTGGTAAACCCATTGCCAACACTGAGTTCTACGTCCTGGATTCGCAGCAGCGTCCTGTCCCGGTGGGTGTTCCCGGTGAGTTGCATATTAGTGGTTTGGGTGTCAGTCCGGGTTATTGGCGTAGAGACGATTTAACCCCCGAACGGTTTATTCCCCATCCCTTTTCGGTAGGGGCACAAGGCCTTGCGACCAATGCAGGATTGAGGTCGAACCACATAGAATCCGGGTTGGGTTGCCCAGATGTTGCACTGGGCGCAAAGCCTTGCGCCCCTGAGGCGTTCATTTACCGAACGGGCGATCGCGTCTGCTACCAGGAAAACGGCACCTTGCAATACCTTGGTCGCCTCGACCATCAGGTGAAATTGCGCGGCTTCCGCATCGAACTGGGCGAAATCGAGACGGTTCTCGCCCGACATTCCGACATGGCCCAAGCGGTTGTGATGTTGCACGAAGACGAGCTAGCAGAGCAACAACTGATCGCCTATGTTGTCTTGAAGGTAGGCGGTCAGGAGTCAGAAATCAGGGGGGAACAGGGAACAGGGTCCTATCCCAAATCCCAAATCCCAAATCCCAAAGTCTGCCCCTTTCCGACTTCCGACTTCCGACTTCCGAACTCATCTTTCCCAACACCTGCCTGCTTACATGGTGCCGAGCCAATTTGTGGTGCTCGATGCCCTGCCGCTGACGCCTAATGGCAAAGTCGATCGCAAAGCCCTCCCTAAACCAGATGGCATCCTTGGATCGGAACCGTTGGCGCTGCCTCGAACGGATACGGAAACGGTGATCGCCATGATCTGGCAGGAAATACTGGGCGTTGAGCAAGTTGGACGGCATGAAAACTTCTTTGACTTGGGTGGACACTCGCTACTGATGGTGCGGGTACAGGGTCAACTGCAACAGCGACTGACCACTGAAATTCCTTTAGTAGAGCTGTTCCGGTATCCCACGGTGAGTACGTTAGCGGCGTATTTGCGAGAACGATCCGGTATGGCGAGTCAGGTTAGCGATCGCACATCGGAGTTGGCGGCAGGTAAGCAGCGCTTGCGTCAGCGTCGTCAGCAGCGCACTACCCTAAGGCCGTCGCCAGCGGGAGGGAATGGCTATGAGTAAGGTCACACAGATGTCTCCAGAAATGTCTTCAGCACCATTGTCTTCATTGGCATCGGCAACAGTGTCAGAGCAAGCGACAGGGCTAGAGATTGCCATCATTGGTATGGCGGGGCGATTTCCAGGGGCGCGCTCGGTGGCTGCGTTTTGGGATTTGCTGCGCGAGGGGCGCGAGGCGATCGCCCAGCTTAATGACGAAACCCTTCGCCAGCAGGGCGTGGATGAAGCCTTGCTTAGCGATCCGCAGTATGTCAAGGCTGGGGGTGTTCTTACTGACGTTGACCAGTTTGATGCCAGCTTCTTTGGCTTCAGTCCTCGGGAAGCTGAGCTGCTCGATCCTCAGCAACGCTTATTTCTAGAATATGCCTGGAACGCTTTGGAAACCGCTGGTTACGATACCGAAGCCTATGACGGCATCATCGGGGTTTATGGCGGTGCGGGCATGAACGGGTATCTGTTAAACCTCTATGCCAATGCTCACATCCGCGAGTCCGCCAGTCCCTATGAGCTCTTTCTTGCCAGTGATAAGGACTTTCTCACCACCCGTGTGTCCTACAAGTTGAATCTTCAGGGGCCGAGCCTTGATATTCAAACGGCCTGCTCCTCTTCTCTGGTTGCCGTCCATACGGCTTGTCAGAGCCTGCTAAGCGGCGAGTGCGATATGGCGTTGGCGGGTGGCGTCGCAGTATCGAAACAGGTTGGCTATCGCGCCCAAGAAGGCGGCATCTATTCACCTGACGGTCACTGTCGGGCCTTTGATGCTCAGGCTCAGGGAACGGTCGGCGGCAACGGTGTGGGCATTGTAGTGCTTAAGCGCTTGGAAGACGCTCTGCGGGATGGCGATACCATCGATGCTGTAATCAAAGGCTCGGCTGTCAACAATGATGGAGCTTTGAAGGTCAGCTATACTGCTCCTCGCATCGACAGTCAGGCGGCAGTGATTCGGGCGGCACAGGTAATGGCCGAAGTCGAGCCAGACACCCTTTCTTACATCGAGACTCACGGCACAGGCACTGCCATAGGTGACCCTATTGAAATCGCTGCCCTCACTCAAGCCTTTCGACAGCAAACAGATCGACAGGGCTTCTGCGCAATCGGATCCGTCAAAACCAACATCGGCCACCTAGATGCTGCTGCAGGCATTGCTAGCCTTATCAAAACTGTACTGGCCCTAAAGCACCAACAAATTCCTGCCAGTCTCCATTTTCAGCAACCTAATCCGCAGATTGATTTCGAGCACAGTCCCTTCTACGTCAACACTGCTCTGACTGGCTGGCCTGCACAGGATAGTCCCCGACGAGCCGGTGTCAGTTCCTTTGGCATTGGTGGGACGAATGTGCATGTGATTCTAGAGGAAGGCAGAAGGCAGAAGGCAGAAGGC
>JBCBJE010000067.1:0-11236 GCA_038523735.1 Cyanobacteria bacterium J06626_18
GATAAACTGACGACCACAGGCTACGCAGATGTGATTTTGCTTACCTTTCCTCTTGCCGTTCTTACGGATGTGAGTGGCTCCACATTCCGGACAATGCATCGCTGATCACCCTAATTCATCTTTTAATTATGCAACGCCGATTTTTCTAACAGGAGCATCCGGCTATATTGGCGGATCGATTGCTACTGCATTAGTAGCGAATGAACATACAGTTTTGGGTTTATGTCGCTCGGTAGAAAAGGCTGAGTTACTCAGACAGAGAGGAATTGAGCCTATTGTTGGGAATCTAAGCGATGAACGAACGCTCTTTCAAGCTGCTCAGTCAGCCGATGCCGTTATTAATGCTGCAGATGCAGATGATCCCTTTGCAGCTGAATCATTACTACAAGCGCTTGAAGGTTCCGGTAAAAAGCTGATTCACACGAGTGGATCAAGCATCGTTGGTGATCGTGCTAATGGTGAGCATAGCAACTGTATCCTCCACGAGGATATTCCACGTCCGGTTCGCTTTGAGAAAGTTGGGCGAGTAACAATCGATACCCATGTTGTTGAGGGAGCTTTTCGAGAAATCCATTCTGTGGTCATATGCCCCTGCTTGATATATGGCAATGGAACGGGGCTGCGCAGCGAAAGTATTCAGGTGCCTCAAATGATTGCGGTCGCCAGAAAATATCAGCAAGCCAGATATATTGGGAAAGGAGAAAATATTTGGTCAACTGTTCTTATCGATGACCTTGTAAGTGCATATTTACTAGCACTTGAAAAAGGGCCTGCTGGATCATTCTTCTTCATTGGAAATGATGAAATTAGCTTTAAAGAGATTGCTGACACAATCCATCGGGAACTTGATTTGGATGGTACCGCGCAAAGCTGGACAATCGATGAAGCAATTCAAGAATGGGGACAAGAGGGAGCTCATTTTGCTTTTGGCTCTAACAGTCGCATCCGTTCAGATAAAGCTAGAAACTTGCTTGGATGGGTACCTAAGCAATTATCATTGATGGACTGGTTGAAACAGGCATTGACTCCTTAGTACTATTGTACTTCTTGCTGTAGATTGGACGAGTGTTGAGTTTCCTTATCGTCAACCTAAACTTATGCGAGAGGTACGATCACACGAGCCATTGTGGTTCATCGAAGATATCCCCAGAATATTGAGGTCAGTAGTCCAGTAAGCGTAGGGTGCGCTCCTTTATTGGCAGACACCTTTTGAGTTCATCCTGTCGTGGGAACGTACCGACTCTCTAATTTACGCCTTCCCAAATTCGCAGCTGTCTAGAGGCAGCAACAAACGTATTCAGCATCTTGGGTGGATGCAGAAAGTTGTCGTAGGCGACTGCCATCTGACGAGCAGCTTCAGCGTAAGGCACTTGACCAATCCCCATACCGAAACCAGGACAAACCACACACGTGATCTTCTGTTGATTAGTTGCATTATGCTGCCAAACGGCCAAAAGCAATGTGCATAGCCCCTGTGTAGCACTTCTACCAACAACCGTCATAGAGGGTTAAATCCAATGTTATGCCGTTCCTTCGCGCCCGTTAACCTCTGCGTCAATTTTCGGTAGCCAATATTCGGGGCCGATCATGAATTGACGGTTTGGCGATCGCACAATGGCTTCAATCAACGCACGGCAAGCGGGCAGGCCGCCCGGGGCAAAATTGCAGCGAATTGCTCGCCATAATCAGTGGGTGGTTGCTGAGGCTGCCACCAGTTCATCGCTTTCAATTCGTCGGCAGTGAACTGCTGTCTGCTGCCAACTGATTCCTGTGGAACCATCAACATTTGGAACTGCCAAAGCGCCAAGCACACCCTCCAGGCTAATCGGCCTAACGTCTGCAATTCAACCCACGGCTCAGCGTGAAATGCTGCGATTAGCTAAAGTGCTTCATGGCATTTTCAAAAGCTTGCGATACCTCATTCCAAGCAGCTTCAAAGCCTTTATTGATCTCTTGCCAAGCCGCCTCACTGGCAGACTGCACTTCTTGCCACTTAGCAAACAGGGCATCCCGCTTAACGGTCAATTCTTCCACCTGACTGTAGTAAGTCGCTTCCGTTTCAGCTTTGGCCTGTTCAGCTTTGGCTCTAAACTCATCAATTTGAGCATTGAGCTTATCTAATTCCGCTGCAACCTTCTCCTGATAAGCATCCCGCTGATCGGCACTGGGGAGCTTAGGCAACTGCGGATTATTCTGATCACTCATGATTTACCTCCAGAGTATTAGTAGTTACCATAGCAAGCCGCGCCTTGTGGCTGGCTTTCTTAGTGGCGCGTTCGGCATAGCGTAAAGTCGTAGCGATCGCCTGCTAATCTTCTTTAACCCAGACATAGCGCGCAGGTTCAAACTCAAGATGCCGCTTAAAGTCGTGGAGTGTCTTAAACAGGTCATCAATGGATGCAACCGTTTGCTTTCCTTCTTGCCAAGATTTGCGGTCTATCGTGCCAACGACGAAATAGTCATGGTTAATCAGATGCGGGTAGTACTGCAGGCACATCCTCTGCAGGAGATCATCCAGTTCATTCTTGTGAGCAATCAGCAGGTCACAGCCAGGACAGTAGCGACACGTTTTGTTCAAACTCACGGGCTGGGCTGGTTCGATAAAAATCAGGAGCGGCTTTTTCCGCAGTCTGGTTTTGCCATCGCACTTTGGGCAGCGGGTAAAACGAGCATCAATATGGGGATTGAGGAAAAAGTCATGCTGCGGCGGTAGGTGACCGAATTGTTCCTTCTTGCGGTTTTTCTTTTTACCCATCGGAAAACCAGTGTTCTAATGTACTTAGAGTAGCGACTAATCGGCTTGGTCTTATGGATGATTCACTACCAAAGCTCAAACCCAAACACGTATCTGCCCTCGCTGCCGAGCAAAGTTTTCAGAAGGGCGAACGATATTTTCAGAACGGGGCGATCGCGCATCCAGTCCGCCAAGGCAACAAGCTTTATGCCGAGTGCGCCGGGACATTTCTATATCGAGTTAGCGCCACGCTCAACGCTCAAGGGATCGAGTCATCAAGCTGCACCTGTCCCTACGACTGGGGTGGCATTTGTAAGCATGAAGTTGCGCTGTTACTGACCTACATTCATAAACCCGAACGCTTTCAGGTCATTCAACCCTTGGCCGAATTGCTAGCCGAGTGTAGTCGCGATGATCTGCTGGATTTGATCAAGCAGATGATCCAGCGCTATCCTGACTTAATCGATATTGTGGATGCACCTGCGGTACCCACCACCGGTCAGTTGCTCGACTTGGACAACTATCAGCGTCAGGTAGAGCGTGTTTTCCAGGCGGACGAGATGCATACCATGGCATCAGGGCTAGAAGCGTTGACATCCCATGGCGATCGCTTACACCAGCAAAAAGACTGGGTTTATGCCGGGGAAATCTATCAACTGCTGTTAGCAACGGCCAACGAGCAATACGACTACTCTGCTCTGGATATTGACTACAACGGTGAAGTGGGGTGCGTGATTCAGAGCATTGCTGAAGGACTGAGTAGCTGCCTTGAGCAGGCTGAACACCTCGATACCGATCAACGTCGGTGCTGGATCGAGACTCTATTCCGAGCAGTTCTAAAGGATATCGAACTGGGAGGAATAGACTACGCTTACCCTGCCGGCGATGCCATTGTGCAACACACGACGGACACAGATTGGGGCTGGCTAGAGCCGCAAATCCGTGAGCAAATCCAGACTGCTGGCAAGAATGCTTGCAGCGATTGGGAACGTCAGCGTCTGGTCGGTTTGCTGACCGAGCGAGCTGCACAGCAGGGAAATAATCAGTCGGCAGAAGCTATCATCCTTGAATTAGGAACCCCCCAACAGCAAGCCTTTTTTCACCTAGAACATGGCAATTTAGAGGAGGCTGTGGCGATCGCGCAGTCCCACTTCAAATCTTGGCCAGGGCTAGTGACGCAATTTGCCGATGGTTTGCTAGCAACCGATGCCCCAGATTTAGCTCTAGCGTTTGTCCAGGATTGTGTGGGTTGATCGCTACGGCTATCAAGACTGGCTAGCCCAGTTCTATCGGGAGCATGGTCAAACCGAACAATTCCTAACAGCTCAGGTTGAACTGCTCAAAACTCGCTTTACGCCCGAGGGCTATCAAAAGCTGCAAACTCAGGCAAAGTCCCTAGAAAACTGGCAGTCGCGGCGCCAGTCCCTAATTTCAGCACTGGCTAAAAAAGAAAGACATGGTTGCCTGGTTGATATTGCTCTGCTGGAAGCGGACTGGGAGGCCGCGTTACGGCATCTCCAGAAGGTCAGCCGTTGGTATCGAGCGGCCCATCAAGAAAAGGTAGCAGCAAAAATTCAAGCCGACCAACCCGGAACCGCGATCGCGCTTTACCGCGAAATGATTGAAGCGCTAATCAACCAACGCGGGCGTGACAACTATCGCAAGGCTGCCCAATATCTCCAAACTGTACAGCGCCTTTATAAACAATTGCAGCAGGCAGGAACCTGTCAGCAATATGTGCAGGAGCTGCGATCGCAAAACAATAACTTACCTGCCCTCAAGCAAGAACTCAGCAAGGCAGGTTTCTAATCCAGATCCAAGAGATTTTCAAAATTCTTCGGACCTCTCAAGCCTGTTTCAAAAATTGCTTTGGGGTCAGCCCTTTGACCTGCTTGAATACCCGCGTGAAGTGGGACTGATCAGTGAAACCAAACTGATGAGCTACCTGTGCGATGGCGATCGCATCCTTCGAGAACTCAGTTTTAAGTGCCGCCGCCGCCCGTTCCACCCGCCGCTTCATCAGATACCGATGGGGCGTTAACCCAAACGCCTGTTTGAACAACCGCGAAAAGTGAAACTTGCTCACCCCCGATACAAGCGCCAAGTCATTCAGACTGAGATCTTCGGTCAGATAGGCTTCGATATAGTCAATCACCTGTCCTAATCGCTGTCGTTCAAGGGTCTTATCTACGGGGAGATCCAGCGAAACCTCGGTACCGTAGTGATTGACGAAGTGGGTTGCTAATGCAGTAGACAAGGTATCAGCGTAGAGCTTGCCGTTGGGTCCACCGCTCTCGGCTTCAACCAAGAGTGCTTGGATCAGCGTTTGTAAATGACGGTCTTGCGCCTTGTGCTGACGTTTAAAGACCTGTTGTGCCAGCAACGGCTGATGCGGCAGAGCTTCCGTGAGTTTGGCCGGGTCTAGCGTCAGCAGCACGAACTCATTGTGGGTGTTGATGCGGTGCGAAAACGGAACGCCAGCTGGATTCACCCAGAGGTCGCCCGGATCATAGCGGTGAGTTTTAAAGGTTTTACCATCCTTCCACTCCCATTCATAGGATGGCCCCACGTTCATAGCAAAGTAATGCTGTGGCACCGTCACATCGTCTGGGTTAAACCCTTCATTCTCGCCTTTCTCGATATAGATACCATCCCAATTCAAGTCTTTACTCGACACTAAAATCTGTCCTGCCTCTACCTCAGGATTGGGCTGCAAGGTTTGGCTATCAACGAAATTAATCTGGCTCTGCATGGAGATAATCGACGGTTCGCAATTTCGTACCAAAACTGAGCAATCGGGTGCAATTCTTTTCACCGCGTTTCACCGATAGTGGTGATTGTAGACGCCTGGAGATACAGCACTCCACTGGAGGAAAAGAGTTATGGACTATTATACGCTCGGCCATACAGGGCTTAAGGTTAGCCGTCTCGCCCTCGGCACCATGACCTTTGGTGAAGACTGGGGTTGGGGTACAGGAGCCTCCGGTGCGCGTGAGTTGTTCGACGCTTATTTGGAGGCAGGCGGCAACTTCATTGACACTGCCGACCTCTATACCAACGGCAACAGCGAGAAAATGCTAGGTCAGTTCATCAAAGATACGAACAGCCGCGATCGCGTTGTCATCGCCACTAAATTCAGCTACAACGCCGAGCCCGGTAACCCCAATGCTGGCGGCAACGGTCGCAAGAATATCCTCCGCGCTGTCGAGGGTTCACTAGAGCGTTTAGGGACTGACTACATTGATGTTTACATTCTGCATACTTGGGACCAGATAACCCCAGCCGAGGAAGTGGTACGGACGCTGGACGATCTGGTGCGATCGGGTAAAGTCCGCTACGTGGGACTTTCTGATGTGCCGGCCTGGTACGCGGCGCAAGCTCAAACCATCGCCAAAGAACGTCACCTGGAACCCATCAGTACGCTGCAACTGGAATACTCCCTAGTCGAACGCAATATTGAATTTGAGTACACCTCGCTGACGCAAAACATGAGCATGGGCATCATGGTCTGGTCGCCGCTTGCCAGTGGGTTGCTGTCTGGCAAATACAAGCCTTCTCAAGGGGGGGCTGAAGGGTCAGGTCGGTTGGCGGCAGTTGCGGATAGCGGCAATCCGGCTTTTAACAAGTTCACAGAAAAGAATTGGGCGATCGTGGCTGAGCTGGAAAAGGTAGCTAATGAATTAGGGCGATCGATGGCTCAGGTTGCCGTCAACTGGGTTGCCAACCGTCCCAGTGTGGCCTCCGTTCTAGTCGGTGCCACGAAACTGCATCAGCTTCAGGACAACCTGGGTGCCCTCGATTTTGAAATTCCTGCTGAACTGCAAGACCGATTAGATACTGTCAGTACGCCTGAGGCTCGTTTCCCCTATACCTTCTTTGAACCCGGCATTCAGGGCATGATTACCGGCGGCGCGACCGTGGGTGATAAACCGGCGCACTATCGGCAGCCTGTTCTTGTTTCAGGTAGCGGTGCTGGGGTGGAATAATCGCTTCCTGATCATGGCTTGGGAGGAATGACTCACGTTCGATGCGCTGGCAGCGGCTGATGGCATTAACGTACCCTACCTGATGCTGCACGGCGACCAGATGGCGCTTCCTGACAATGCCCGTACCTTTTACGACACAGTCAATGCTCCTAAGTCCATCGCGTAGCTAGAAGGCTTGCAAATGGACTACTACGACCAGCTCGAATTGGTGAACAGTGCTGCCGATTTAGTCGCCGAGCATTTCAATCAACCCTGCAATAGAGCAAAGCAAGCTAAGACGAGTAGAGGTTAGCGGTTCGGTCGCTAAAGGAATGACGATGGCTAACCTCTCTGATCTTCTATAGCCGTTTTGTGAGCTGATTGCTCACCCTGTAGGTAGACCGGGTGGCGTAGTTGTCTTGAGAAGCACTATGAAAATGCCAGAGCAAGTACCTGAGACACACTTTGTTCAACTCAGCGATGGACGACAGCTTGCCTATTGCGAATATGGTGACCCCCAGGGAAAGCCCGTGTTCTACTTTCACGGCACACCTGGATCCCGATATGAACCGGCATTGGGCGATCGCCCCGGCAAGGAATATGGATACCGCATCATTGCCTTAGACCGACCTGGATTGGGGCGATCGGATTATGCCAAAGGCAGGCGGTTGCTGGACTGGCCACAGGATGTCAGCAACGTTGCCGAGCAGCTTGGCATCAGCAAATTTGGCATTATCGGTGCATCGGGAGGCGGGGGTTACATAATGGCATGCAGTTACGCTATCCCAGAACAGCTTGAGTTTGCGGTCGCGCTGGGCAGTTGGGGACCCGTGGCAGCCGAACGTCAGTTGTGGGAAGCGATGGCTCCGTTGGATCGTTTCTTGGGCAAGCTGTCCCAAAGTGCGCCTTGGGTCTTTTATGTGCCTTTTTCATTGGTCGGATATGCCGCTAAAAGGATGTCGCCCCAGGGTTTTATGAACTTGCTAGGCAGTTCAATGAGTCCAGCGGATAAGCAGCTCGTCACGGATGAAACAGTGGCCCAATTTTATGCCGACGATGTAGCCGAAGGATTTCGCCAAGGCGTTCGAGGACCGGCTGATGACGCCATTATTTTGTATGGAGACTGGGGTTTTGCAGTTGAGGAAATTCCGATCGAAGTACACCTGTTTCATGGCGAAGAAGACCGGTTTGCGTCCTACAGTTATGCCCTGTATTTCGATGAGAAAATACCTCAAACAAAGCTACATGGGTATCCCAACGAAGGTCATCTGTTTATTGTGCAGTTGTTTGATGATGTGTTTAGGCAGCTTGCACAGTGAGGCGTGGTTCTGGATAGGATGATTTCACACGGCTCAACTTAATCGTTACGGCAACAGCTCACGGTACGGTATGCGGCGGGAGGCAAAAGTTTCAGTTCAGGCATGGGAGTCGGATGGCATTTTACTAGAGCACTATGCCTACACCGCAGGCGCTGTCGAGCCGTTACCCAAACACGCTCACGTTGAATATCAGCTGGGGTTGAGCTATGACTGTCAAGGCGAGTACACCTATCGTGGGGCACGTCATGCGATTCCCAAGGGCAGCCTGAGCATTATTCATTCAGGGGAAGTACATGCGCCGAGCGATCGCACTTCGCTGCCACACCCCGCTCACTTTGCCATGGCCCATATCGACCCATCGTGCTTTCAAGCGATCGCAGCAGAGATGGGTGAAAAGCCAACCAGCCTCCCCTTTTTCCCAACCGTCCACATTAGTGATCCGCAACTAAATCGCTTGTTTCTAGACCTACAGGCCGTTATCGACAAACACGCTTCCCAGCTAGAGCAAGAGACGGCTCTGTGGGATTTTCTCACCCACCTCATTGCCCGTCATGCTGTCAATCGACCGTCTATCCAGCCAGTGCAATCAGCCCATACTGCCATAAAACGGGCCTGCGACTATCTTCACGCTCATTGTGTCGAGGATGTTTCGCTTCAAGATTTGGCTGCGATCGCTAATCTCAGCCGCTTCCACTTCTGCCGAGTGTTCAGTCGTGAAGTGGGTGTGTCTCCCAGCACCTACCAAACTCAATTACGCATTGCCCAAGCCAGAAGGCTGCTAGCACAAGGACTGCCAATCGTAACTGTTGCTGCCACGACTGGTTTTTATGATCAGAGCCATTTTGGGCGCACGTTCAAACGTCAGGTAGGCACAACCCCCAGCAACTACGTGAGTCAGACAGCAATATTTTCCTAGCCTTTGGACAAAAATCGACCCTACGCTCTGAATATCCGTGAATTTTCACGCCTATTCGTCCCCAATCAATCACATTCCCTGAGAAATCATGTCGAGCATCAATCGCCGTACCCTTTTAGCAACCGGATCCCTCGCCGCTGCTGGCGTGGCTACCACGATTTCAGCCGCTAACACCCCAGCGAACACCCTGACCCCGCCTGAGCCTGAAGCAGTTGCAGCAAACCCAGATGGCAAGTTTGCCGGCAAGGTCGTCTTAATTACCGGCGCCACCTCTGGCATTGGTGAAACGACTGCCAAAGCCTTTGCCCGTGAAGGGGCCAGCGTTGCCTTTAACGGACGCCGTGCCAACCTGGGCCAACAAGTCGAAAGTGACATTCGGGCCATGGGCGGTGAGGCTACCTACATCCAATCCGATGTGCGTGATCCGCAACAGGTAGAGCAGTTTGTCAACACCACAGTGCAGCAGTATGGCCATTTGGATATCGCGTTTAACAATGCTGGCATCTTTATGACGCCTGTGGAAATTCAGGACATGGAGCTTGATAACTATCGCGACATGATCGCCACAAACCTAGACGGTGTGTTCTACGCCATGCGCTACGAGCTGCCCATCATGATTGAGCAAGACAGCGGCATTATCATCAACATGTCTTCTGTGGCTGGCCATCGCGGTTTCGCCAACACGCCTCACTACAACGCCAGTAAACATGCCGTCATTGGTCTCACGAAAGCCGCCGCAACCGCCAATGCGAGCCGCAACATTCGCATCAACTCCATTTCGCCACTAGCAGTGGATACTCCGATGCTGCAACGTTCCTTTGAGCATCAAGGGTTGACCTATAAGCAAATGGCTCCTAATTTTGTCACCCCCCGCATCATGACGACGGAGGAGATGGCCCGCGCTGTGATGTTTCTTGCTTCCGACGAAGCCACTTCTATCAACGGCATGGATCTAGATGTGACAGGCGGTCAACTCGCCTGAGGCAAAGCATTAAATCAACTTTTTCTCTAGGAGTGTGTGATGCAATCTCTCTTCGCCGGAGCCTTGGTTGTGGCCTTTGCCACTGCTGCTATGCCGACGATCGCTGACAGTTCTGAAGCCGTTTCGTTGCCCCCAAGCTTAGCCGCGACGCCATCCCCAGAAGCTGTAGACGAGGCTGCGATCGCGGTGATCATCAACAGCGTTGCCACCTTTGCCGATCACGGTGATTTTGACAGTATCGAAGTCCTTTATGCCGACGAGGTTCAGGTGGACTACACGTCCTTGTGGGGCGGCGAAGTTCAAACCCATACTCCCGAAAGCCTGATGACAGCCTGGGCTAGCGTTCTTCCCGGCTTCGACCAGACCCATCACGATATTGCCAACGTACAGGTAGAAATAGAGGGCGATCGCGCTACCGCTACCGCTGATGTCACCGCAGACCATTACTTAGAAGACGGACACTGGCAAGTAACGGGCCAGTACGAATACCACTTTGTCAAGCAGGCAGACGAGTGGCTGATTACGCACATGACTTTTAATTTGACGGATGAAGCGGGCGATCGCGACCTCGTCAATCGTGCTGCCGAAACAGCTGCGACTGAGCCAACAAGCTACCTGCAACAACAGCAGACTGAGCAAACTGTGCGAGATTTCCTAACCAGCTTAGAAACTAAGGATATGGAGGCATTTGCTGCAGTTTGGGCTGAGAATGCCGTGCAGGACATGCCGTTCTCACCAGAGGGATTTCCCAAACGGGTAGAGGGACGGGACAATCTGATTCAGCACTATGCGGCTTGGCCGGAGATTAGCGGCAGCGCTAACTTCACCGATGAATTGGTGTTTTATCCCATGGTCGATCCAACTCTGGTGTTTGCCGAATGGCGCGGCGTAGTCGATATCATCCCCACCGGACGGCGCTACGAACAGCGTTACGGAGGACTCTTTCGCGTTGTAGACGGCCAGATCCAGCTATTTCGCGAATACTACGATCCCATCGTGTTTAGCGCAGCCTTCGGCCTCGATGAAAACTAAATGCCAGAACTGATTTCACAAGATTGATCGGTTCTAACGCTTAGCCTCGAAAGAGCTTCTTTGTGAATCAGTTCTGCAATCCACTTTCTAGTTTTAACAGGAATTTGGGGAGCAAAATTATCCAGGTATGCCTGTACATATTCGGGTTTATTTCTTGAGAAATACAGGTCTGAAGGAACTATCTTACGAATGACCAGCATAGGAACCGGGGATTGATGATTGGGTTGTTTCATGAAACTTACCAAAAGCCAGGGTTATGGAATCCAAGCTTCAAGCCCTTTCAATCCC
>JBCBJE010000068.1:0-11213 GCA_038523735.1 Cyanobacteria bacterium J06626_18
CTGTAAGTCAGCCCTTCCCAAGTCCCCCGAATAATGTGCTCTTGAACCGTAGTGAAGCAGGGTATATCGAGGCTATCCAAAGTAGCCAATGCTTCTTCTGCTGTAATCGCCTCAAATTTCACACGCTCAATTCAGAATCTTTCGAATTCATTGACTTTATTGAAATCATAATCAATGCTTTAGGCGATTACAGCAGAAGAAGCATTGGCTACTTTGGATAGCCTCGATATACCCTGCTTCACTACGGTTCAAGAGCACATTATTCGGGGGACTTGGGAAGGGCTGACTTACAGTGAGATGGCTCAGCAAGTAGGATATGACGCCGATTATCTTAAGTACGTTGGCAGCAAGCTCTGGCAAGCACTCTCAAAAACACTGAACCAGTCCGTCAGTAAGTCAAACTTGCAAGCCGTTGTTCAGCAGCTGAGGCGACAAAAAACTCATACCTCGATCAAACCACAGCCATCGCCTGCGTCTGCTCTAACCAACTGTGACTGGGGCGAGATGTCCGTTCGCGGTGCTTTCCATGGTCGTCAGCAAGACTTGAGCCAGCTTACGCGATGGTGTGTTGAAGACGGATGTCGATTGATTGTACTGCAAGGGCAGGGTGGTATTGGTAAAACAACGCTGGCTCAACAACTGGTTCACCAGTTGGCAGACGTTTCACACGCGTCGAGTCCGCAGGGATTTGAACGCGTCGTGTGGCGATCGCTGCAGTCTGCTCCAACCCCATCCGAATTGCTGCAAGATTTGGTGATGGCTCTCGACACACCCTCGCATCAGGATGCGACTCCCCAATTGCCGCAGGCAAATACGGATTGGTTGCCGCCATTCTTAAAGCGGCTGACGCAGCAACGATGTTTGGTGGTGCTCGACAATGGTGAATCGTTGCTACAGCCTCGGTCTCTGGAGGGAAAATATCTCCCTGGCAGCGAGGACTATCAGGACGTGTTCGAGCAATTAGGCAACGTCTCGCACCAGAGCTGTGTCATCCTGACGAACCGCGAGTTGCCTTCCCACTTCGCAGGTTTGCAAGCTCGCACTTCCTTAGTCCGCATTTATCCCGTTGAGGCGATGTCAGCAGAAGCCTGTCGATCGCTGCTGACGGATACAGGCATCGTTTGCCAAGCCAGCGAGAGTGATTTGCTGCGCGATCGCTACGGGGGCAATCCACTGTCTTTGAAGCTGGTCGCCACCACAATTCGTGATCTGTTCGATAATCAGGTTCAGCTTTTTTTGACATCGGGGACGCCCTTGCTGCAAGGGGTTCGTCAGCTGCTTGACCAGCAGTTTGATCGCCTTCTGCCACTCGAATTGCAGGTGATGTATTGGTTAGCCATTCATCGAGAAGCGATTGCGATCCCGGAGTTGCAAACCAGCTTTGTGCATCCCCCGAACTTGCCATTACTCATTGAAGTACTGGAGTCTCTATGGCGGCGATCGCTCATTGAAAAGGCGGTAGCGACTACAGCAAACAACGCTTCCGGCTTTACTCAACAGCCCGTGATTATGGAGTATGTGACCCGACGCTTGATTGATCGCACCGTGTCAGAGCTCATGGCCACTGACAACAGCACAATCACTGTGTCTGCTCTGTTAGGAGCCACCCTTAATCAATACAGCCTACTCATCCCTACGGCTCCGGACTATCTCTGCAACGCCCAAAAAAGGTTGATACTGCACCCCATCCTGGCCTGTCTGATGCAACAGTGCGGTGGCCAGCCTGCTGTAGAGCAACGACTGCGCAACTGGTTGCAAAACTGCCTGCAGTATTTGTCTGGTTGTTCTGGCTATGCCGGCGGCAATGGGGTGAACCTGCTGTGTATGGTCGATAGCGCAGTCGCAAAACTGAATTGTTCAGGACTGGCTTTGTGGCGAGTCGATTTACGGGGGCATGCCCTCAAGCAGTCCAACTTTACGAAAGCGCATTTCAAGACAGCCCTTTTCACAGAAACGTTTGGATCAATCCTGGGTGTAGCCTTTGACCTAACCGGGCAGCAGCTAGCCTGTGGCGACACCAATGGCGAAATTCGTCTCTGGAATTTAGCGACCGGACAACTGCAGCAGACCTTCACCGGGCACACGAGCTGGGTAAGAGCTTTACTATTTCACCCAACCCGCCCGTGGATTATTAGCGGCAGCAACGATCACACCATCAAGGTTTGGGATGTGGCTTCTGGGGCTTGCCAACAAACCCTGACTAAACATGAGCACTGGGTTAGGGGCATTGCCATCAATCCATCATCCACAAAGGAAGGGCCGACACTCGCCTCCTGTGACGCCAATGGCATCATTTGCCTTTGGGATCTTGAAACGAGTGAGTGCCTGCGGCAGTTCTCAGGACATAAGCAGGCTGTGCGATCGCTAGCCTTTCATCCTGATGGTCACCAGTTAGTTACTGGTAGTGAAGATGGCACCTTGAAACTCTGGTGTTTGGATACAGGGAGGTGTCTTCGGACCTTTATGGGGCATGAAGCAGCTGTGTATACCGTTGTCTATCAAAGTGACCTGCTGGTCAGCGGTGGTGCGGACGGCACGATACGCTTCTGGAATAGCCACACTGGCGATTGTTATCGGGTTTTAGACGGTCATCAGGATGCCGTTTGGTCACTCAGCCTCAGCGTGAGTCAAGGGATTTTGGCAAGTAGCAGTGCTGATGGCACAATTCGCATTTGGTCGCTAGCTAACGACCACTGTATCCAGGTGTTGCTAGGGCATCGCCATTGGGTCTTATCAGTAGCCCTCCGCCCAGCATTAGCTGCAAGCTCACGAGTGAACACGGTTGCTTCCCCCCTGTATTTAGCCAGTGGTGGATATGATCAGACCCTGCGACTCTGGGACGGCATGACAGGGCGTTGTCTACAAGTATTTCAGGGATATACAAACGGTATTCTGGCGTTGGCGTTGGCGCCTGATGGCAAATACTTAATCAGCGGCAGTCAGGCTGGGCAAATCAACTTTTGGGATATTCATACAGGTAAAAATCTGCGATCGCTTCACGCCCACCCGGCAGAAATTTGGGCGTTGGCATTCAGTCCCGATGGTGAATGGTTGGCCAGCAGCGGCACCGAACCCACCATTTGTATATGGCATACCCTCACAGGAAAATGTCGCTATCGTTTGGATGCAAAGACTTACTGGGTGCGATCGCTGGCGTTTAGCCCGGATGGGCAGTGGTTGGCCAGTGCTGGGATAGACTCCCAAATTCGTCTGTGGGAGTTGGCAACAGGCAAGCTAGTGCGATCGCTCGAAGGGCATACAGATCATGTCTGGGCAGTCAGATTTAGCCCGGATGGTCACTGGCTGGCCTCCAGCAGCGATGATACAACAGTCAAGCTATGGGATTGGCAGCAGAACCGTTGTGTGCAGACCCTCCAAGGCCACACCAGCTCCGTGGAGAAGGTTGTCTTTAGTCCTGATGGTCACTGGTTGGCCAGTGTCGCTGGGGACGGCATCCTTTGTATTTGGGCCGTACCCACAGGGCAGTGTCTGCATAAATTAACGGGCCATACGAACCAAGTGGGTCAACTGGCTGTCAGCCCAGATGGTCACTGGCTGGCCACGGGTAGTCTCGATCAAACCGTGCGGCTTTGGGAGGTCAGCAGTAGACGTTGTGTTCATGTCTTACCTCACCCGTCCCGTTTAGACACGCCGATCGCATTTGCTCCCTTGCCCCACAGCCATCAATTGGTCACAGGTGATGCCGCAGGAAAACTGCGATTGTGGGACGCCAAAACTGGAACTTGCCTCCGCACCTGGGCACTCCCCCGACCCTACGAAGATCTCGACATCACAGACGCCATCGGCCTCACCCCAGCCCAGCGATCGTCGCTATACCAACTCGGTGCGATCGACAAGTGATCACTTTTTATTACCGACATCAATTTAGGCGGCCAATAACATGAGGCGAGGCATTTTAGAAATTATGCTTCCTCTGCTTACTGAGACATGTCATTGAATATCATTCTGCTTATCGTTATTGTCAGCAGTCTATCGGCAGCGATTTGGGCCTTTCTAGTCGGTCTTGTTTGGTTGATTGTCGCTGCTTTGGCTCGCCAGATGTCGCGCTATTGGCCTGTTGTATTGGGCACCTTAAGAGGCGCGTTTTTACTGGGGGTCCTTGTTGGCATCATCAAGCAACCCAGCGATCTTGAAGGGGTCTTAGAAATCAGCGGGACCTATTGTTTAATCGGCGCGATTGGTGGTGCGCTGTGGGGTTATTACGGATTAACCCAGCGGCTGCGACCGCTCATTTCAAGCAATCCAACGCCCCAACCTTCCCTTAACCCTCCCGTCCGTCAGCCGCGTCAAGCTCTCCAGGCCAAACCAGGTGTCCGTTGCCCAGCTCCACCGCCGGTGCAACCACCAGCCGATTCTCAGTCGGAGCGGCTATCCGAACAAACCGCCGAACCGTCATCTGAGCAGGCAGATATTGAACACCAAGAGACGGTTGAGCCAGCCCTAAACCCGCCGGCAAACCGAGCTCAACCGGTTGATAATAAAGCAATTGCTGATTTTCTCAACCGCCAGTTAGAGAATCAGAACATCGCCGTTCAGGTGAAGCGTCAGGGCAACAAATTACGCATTGGTCTCAGGCGCCAGGCCGTCCTTGAGGCTGATCCCATTGTCAGTCGCTTACGGCAAAGCTTAGGCACCCTGAAACCCCAGGGCATTCAGCAGGTTGAAGTAATCGCTCAATCAGGGCCAGATGCCGCTCAGGTTTGGCGGCGATCGTTTGCGCTCCCGTCTGACTCAGGCTCTCAAGTTAACCCA
The DNA here is from genome assembly GCA_038523735.1 of Cyanobacteria bacterium J06626_18. GTDB lineage: Bacteria > Cyanobacteriota > Cyanobacteriia > Phormidesmidales > Phormidesmidaceae > SIO1E4. The sequence goes on from JBCBJE010000068.1 coordinate 4,774, forward strand.
CCCAATGCCCCGCAATTGCGATCAAAGCGTTCTGCGAATGCTTACCAGCCTCCCCGTGATCCTCGTAAATTCGTCCTTGAAATGGCTTCCCAACGGTATGAAGTCCCCGCAATTGTAGTGTGGGCGATCGCGGGAGGCTTTTTCCTTCTCGATATGTTGGGGACGACGACCAACGAAATCATGCTACTTTGGCTGCTGCTACGGCTCTCGTTAGCGTTAATTCCGGCACTGGTTGCTAAACAACGAGGTCGTCCGTTTCTGCCTTGGTTCCTTTATGGCTATATCTATTTTTTAGTCGCGCTCATTTTCGCTGTTTTAATCAAACAAGAAGAGATTCTAGATTTCAGCAATCGAGACCTGAGACGGGTTTCTTTTGCGCGGCAATCTTTGCGGCAGGCTAACTTCCAAGGAGCCAATGTATCGGGAGTTGACTTCAGCCAAACGGATCTGGCCGCTGCCAATTTCAAACAGGCCGACTGTAGTGAAGCCCGCTTTAACGAGGCGTCTATCCGGGGGACCTGCTTTGATCAAGCGATTCTTGATCGGGCTACCTTCGTCCGAGCACAGCAAGGCAAAGCTGCAATTTCCATCAACAAGGTCTTCAGCAGTATTCCACCGATTCTGTGGGTCTTGATCATCGCTATGTTGACGGTCCTGAGCCTGACAGGATTATTGACGCTAGTAATCGGTCCCCTATTCAGAATTCTACTATTAACTTTTTTGGGGTATGGGTTGGTGAGTTTTGGCATCACGTGGAGCCTGATCAAACTGACTTACCTGAACCGCGAAGCGGCACCACTGATCTTGGGCTTCGGAGTTGGGTTGGCAATTCTGGCACAGTTTTCGGCTGACGAATCGATGCCTACTTTACCAAGACTGGTCGTGATTGCCTTGGGCCTAGCTGCGATCGCTCAATGGTTTCTCCACTGCAACCGTTGGAGTCAATTTGGCGCTGCCATCGGTGCCCTCGGCACAGTCTGCTTGACTGAAGCATGGGTCGTATTCATCAAGTTCTATGCAATGCCCATCGGTATGCGCTGGGTATTTGCCGTTTTGAGTGCTATTGCAGGTTGTCTGATCGGGGCTTGGATGCAACAAGGACTCACGAGTTTTAAAGCAGCTCGTTTGATGAATACAGACTTCACCACAGCCGATTTAACACTGGCTGATTTTAGAGATACTGATATTCAGCAAACCGCGTTCAGTCGGGCTCAGATGAAAGGAGCCTTCCTGCCCACAGGACGGCGACAACAGCTGGCAACGATAGCAATCAGACTATCGGAACAGATGACGGCTTATCTGCAACAATTCAGGACGTAATTCAGAGAAAGCTTTATTCAACATTGGTCGCACCGGTTACGGTGTATTTGAATCAGCCCAAAATTCCGATGCGAGGCAACGACGAACGCTGAGCAAGTATTTAGCCTTTGTCAACAGGGCAACCAAATCGAGAATGAAGACCCGTAATCCTTGAAGCAACACCAAAGCTGGTGACAAGACTCGAACTTGCGACCGGCTGATTACAAATCAGCTGCTCTACCAACTGAGCTACACCAGCGAGCTAGATGACTAGCATATCAAACTAGTCGCCCTAAACGTAAGTAACTGCGAGGCAATTCCGGCTATTAAGCCTTATTATTCTCAATCGCCCACCGGGCCAACTCTGTCCGGTTGTGCAGCCCCGTCTTACCCAGCATATTACTGACGTGGCTTTCAATCGTCCGCTGGCTGACCTGTAGCTCTTCCGCGATTTCGCGGTTCGCCATGCCCCGCGCCACAAACTGAACCACTCGGAGTTCCGTAGGCGTTAGCTCGACGTCAAATGGAACGCTGATAGTAGGAACGGAACTGCCACCTTTTGCCTGCTGACGAATCAAACGCGAGGCTTGCTTTAGGGAGGATTCGACCTGGGCGACCAACTCCTCTGGTTCAAACGGCTTCACCATGTACACGTCAGCACCAGTATTCAGACCCTTGACGCGATCCTGACTTTGCCCCTTAGCTGATAGGAACAGTACCGGGATCCACTCCGTTTCAGGATTATCACGAACGTGCTCGACAAAAGCATAGCCGTCCATCTCAGGCATCATTACATCACAGATAATCATGTCAGGAGTGCTGTTCGACAAGACCTCTAAGGCTTCTCGCCCATTTTCTGCCGTGATGACCTGATATCCCCGAAATTCTAGATAGTCTTTAACTAGCAAGATCAAGTTTGGGTCATCATCGATGAGCAGTAGCGTCTTCTGATCACCCGCATTTGCGTCTTTCATGCTTACCTGCTTACCTCAATCACACAAATGTCATTAAGACTACTACAGGGTACCCACTCTGGAGCGAGAGAGTACGCCTGAATAGTGAAAAATACGGAATCCGCTCGTTTTATATACTTTGTTTACATAAGCTGCCAGTAGCTTATGACAAGAATATGCCTGACTTCTGCGGAATCACTCAGACGCTTTTTCTACCCTTGATGAAGCCACTGGGAGCGACTGCAGCGGATGGCAGAGAAACGCATATTCTTCAACAACTTGGTCACCGATGAGATGTTCCTGCAGAATGCGCTCAATCACCACTGGCGTAGCACTGTGATACCAGACCCCTTCAGGATAGACCAGCAGAATCGGTCCTTGCTGACATACTTGTAGACAATTTGCTTTCGTTCGGAATATACAAGTGCTGCGGGTTGGTGTGGGCTTATCGAGATGCAGCTCCTTTAAACGCTTTTTGAGATAGTTCCAAGATTCTAGACCGGCAGCTTTGTCACAACACTTGGGTTTTGTCTGGTCGGCACATAGAAAGATGTGACGCGAAATTTCAGTCAGGTGCAGTGATCCGACAACCGGTTGCCAAGCGTTAGAAGGCACATCGTCAGACAGAGGCGGGGTCATGATGCCTCCGTTTCAACCGAAGTCTCCAGGAGAGGGTCAGTCTCGGACTCCTGTGAGGACAGATCGTCTGTAGAAATCAAAGAAACATCATCTGGATCGAGGGAAATACCAGCATCTGCGGAAGACAGCTTGTCATCTTCACGTTTTTCGACAGGTACGTCATCCAACCCCCGAACGCGCCGGATCGGCAAGTTGGCAATTAAAGCGGTCATCCGATCTTCACTTTCAAGGGAGAATTCAAGCCCTTCGGTGTCAATTTCAACATAGCGAGAAACGACTTCCAGAATCTCTTGACGCATCTTTTCAACGATTTCTGGCGTCAGGTCAGTGCGATCATGAGCCAGCACAAACTGCAGGCGTCGCTTCACAGCAGAACGACTCGTTTCTGTTGAGCCTCGGTTAAAGAGCCGATCTAGCAGTTCACTCAACATGGACATAGGCACAGAAAACGGACAGGTAGGCTTGCAACCATAAGGGTCTATCCCCTAAATAGACGGCGGAATCGAGAAAATAGGTCATCGTGGGGGGCACTCAGGTCTAAAAACGGGATCTTTTCGCCCATCATGCGTCTGGCAATGTTAGAGAAGGCTACGCCTGCCAAGGACAGCTTTTTTTCGAGTACCAGGGGCTCACCGCGATTGGTCGAGACAATAATACGCTCATCATCTGGAATCACCCCCACGAGCGGAATCGCCAAGATATCCTGTACATCCTGAACTGACATCATCTGATCGGCTTGCACCATCTGGGGCTTCAGGCGATTGATAATCAGCCGCATGGCCTTGACATCATTCGCTTCTAGCAGACCAATAACACGATCCGCGTCACGCACAGCGGAAATCTCCGGCGTGGTGACGATGATGGCTTCGCGGGCAGCGGCGATCGCATTCTTGAAGCCCATCTCAATCCCCGCTGGACAGTCAATCAAGATAAAGTTGTACTTGCTCTCTTTAGAAATTCTGGTGACCAACTCAATCATTTGATCGGGTGTAATAGCCTCTTTAGAGCGGTTCTGAGCAGCTGCCAGCAACGCTAAGTTGGGCTGTCGCTTATCTTTCACCAAAGCCTGATCCAAACGACAATCGCCCGCCAGCACATCCAGTGCCGTGTAAACAATGCGGTTTTCTAGTCCGAGTAGCAAATCTAGATTACGCAGCCCAAAGTCGGCGTCTAATACGGCAACACGCTGATTCCGCTGGGCTAGGGCCATCCCTAAGTTGGCGGTGCAAGTGGTTTTACCCACACCACCCTTACCAGATGTAATGACAACAATCCGAGGCATAGGGGTCTATCAAATCTATTTTGAAACGATTGACTACTTTACTTAAGGACGCTATACCCGTCAGCATGGAGCCAAAGGGTGCAGGTTTGTGCTTGATTATGCCTTACGACGGCGACTTTGATTCAGAAATCGATCGCCCACCTTGAAAACTCCTTAGCCAAAGCAATCCGAATGCCCCCCTCGCCGATGTAAGCAACTTCTGGCAGGTACTCACTGGGGGGTGTTTCGGGGGGACGAGCGACCTTGTCGGCAATTCGAAGCTGGGTAGGTTCCATACGGAGAGCCATAATGCGGCAGTCAGTATTACCCTTGGCCCCGGCATGGGCAAGTCCTTTGAGGCGTCCCCACACAAGAATGTCGCCTTCGGCCACGACGTTACCCCCCGGATTGATATCGCCTAAAACGACGACTGTACCGGCGTGACGAATCTCCACTCCCGAGCGAATGGTAGTTTCCAGGTAAAGGGGGTCATCTAGAGGCTTGCCAGCAGTTTCAGAGGTCTGTTTCAGGTGGGTGACGGGGCTCTGCTGCTCAACAGAATAGCCTGCAGTAGCAGCTGCAACGGCAGTCTGACGTCGGGTTGTGTAGACGCGTTTGAGGTGAAGGTCTACCTTGGCTAGAGCCTTGGCGATTTCCTGGAGCTGACGGCTATCTAAGAGACGATCGCGGGTGATCAAATAAACCGTAGTGCCGGGTTGCCAAAAGCGATCGCCGGCTGACAGACGATGCTTCAACTGTTCCCAAAGCTCTGTCCAGGGAAGGGAGGCTAAATCGCCTTCCTCATCAGGCGGCAAGAGCAAGAGGAGTTTTCCACCTTGGCTCTTAAAACGCACCTGTAGACTAGGATCAGCTTCAGGTATGGGAAGTTCTGTTACTGGGATGGGAAGTGTGGATTCCGAGGTCATGAACGAAAGCCAGTCGATAGCGGCGTCAATCTAGTCATGACATCTTAGACCAGGATTTCTGGGCTGCGACGATGAACCTTTAACTCAGAGATAGGGCATGTGAATTCTGCGGTAAATAAAGGGAGAAATTCCTGGGGAGCATTACAAGCGCATCTTCACCAAACGCTGCGATCGCGCTCTATTCCCCACTCTGGGAAAACACCTCAATCCCTCCTACCCAAGGCCAGCCACATCTTGATTGCGGTCTCAGGCGGGCAAGATTCTCAATGCTTATTGCGACTGCTATTAGATTTACAAAATAAATGGGACTGGCAACTCCACAGCGTCCACTGTAATCATCGCTGGCGACCCGATGCCGATGCCAACGCTGACTTTGTGGCACATCTGACCAACCAGTGGGGTGTTCCTTGCGTAGTCCAACAGGCAGAACAGCCACCCAACAGTGAAGCTGCGGCTCGTCGTTGGCGTTATCAGGTCTTTGCTGAGGTGGCGCATGAGACAGGCTGTACCCATGTGGTCACAGGGCATACGGCCAGCGATCGCGCCGAAACTCTGCTCTACAATCTGCTGCGGGGCAGTGGTGCCGACGGGCTACAAGCCCTGACCTGGTGGCGTCCTCTGAATGAAATTACTCCAGAAATTTCCCTCGTGCGTCCGCTTTTGGACATTACCCGTGCCCAGACCGCCCAGTTTTGCCAGAACTCTGCCATCCCCATCTGGCAAGACGCTACCAATAACGACCGGTCCTACGCCCGCAATCGCCTCCGCCTGGATGTGCTGCCGCTGCTTCGCGACCAGTTCAATCCCCAAGCAGATGCAACTCTGGCCCAGACTGCCGAGATTTTGACGGCAGAAGTTGCTTATCTGGAGCAAGCCACTCAGCACTGGTTTGAGCAATGTGTAAAGGAGAATGCCATTCAGCGACGCCAACTCCGCGAAGCACCTCTAGCTCTGCAGCGTCGCGTACTACGTCAGGTTCTCTGTCAGCAGCTATCCATAAATCCTCAGTTTGAGCATATTGAGAAGCTGGTTGCTCTACTTCATGCCCCAAATAAGAGCCAGACAGATCCATTTCCAGGTGGGGCGATCGCGATCGTGGACGACCCTTGGATTCGATTCAGCTCGACTACAATTACTATAGATATCGCCTAAGCCATAAGCGAGCATGCTGTGATGCAACCAAATTATGGTTCGATGAATCTTGATGAACTGCGCCAATACGTGCTTACTCACCGAGAAGATATTGACGCTTTTCACACCTATGTTGATCGCTCTAAAGCATCGGGCCGTATGATAACTATCGATCCTAGTGACCCCGAATGGGAGAAGGGGTTAGAGGAGAGGCTTCGACAAGTACCTTCA
>JBCBJE010000069.1:0-11164 GCA_038523735.1 Cyanobacteria bacterium J06626_18
ATTTTTGACCATGACCTATGTACGCTCGTGCCTAATTCCTTATTAAAGAGGTGGCGCGTGTCCCGGTTCTGTGACAGTGTGATGGCAAACTCTTATCAAACTGATTGCTTTTAGTCATACAGTATGGAGGCGCCATAAAGCACTGTCATTTTCTTTGTGAAATTTGGCATTTTCTTCAATGGAGGGCGTCACAGATAGGCAGCCTATGCCACATGTACACAGTGGCAAGCGCCTCCATTGACGCTTTTGCACGGGAACGCACTTAAAAAAGAAAGATCATGAAGATAATTGACACTCCATCAGAGCCCTATTACGACGACGATCCGACCCATCAGGCTATCGCTTCAGACTTGGCCCATAAATCAGAAAATTACAGGGATTTGATTCTGGAATACTGTTTGCTGGCACTGCAAGATTCTTTGACTGAAGCCGAACAGGATCGCATGGGCGAAATTTATGATCAAGCGATCGCTGATCCGGTACTGAGTTTTTGGTTAGAAGAAGGCGATCACCTCGTCGCTCATCGCCTTGGCCTGGTCAATGAAACCTTCGTCAAGCAGCAACAAGACGGTCTGCGGCGATCGATTCGCCGCAGCCAGATCGACAGTCTTTGGCGAGACCTGCAGAGCACCGCCAAAGTTTTGCAGGCTTATCTACAGTCTCAAGGGTTATATAAGGGCTCTATTGACGGCATCTTGGGACCGTCTACCCAGAAAGCAATGCGCCAATTAGAGCAAGAGCAATCTAACCCTCTATCAGAATTTGGCTTTACGTGGGAGACAACGAGCTAAGGTTGAGGCTGTTGCCTTGGCTTTAGGGGCTCACGTTTGCTTTTTTATACCGACATTGCTGCTGCCACTGAACCCTTTTAGCGAAATTACGTGTAGATCTGGAGCAGTTTTTGGATTTTTGAGCTGCTATGCGATCGCGCCTGGGTTCGGATCGGTTTCCCTATTGGACTTGGTTTCTGTCTCTAGGTCTGCTCGTCGGTGGACTAGGACTGTGGATCAAGCCTCTACGCTTGTTTCCTGCCGGCGGCATGACTCCTGCGGATGCCACTGAGCGCTCTGTGGCGGTTCACTTATTTGAGTGGACATGGAGCGATGTTGCCCAGGAATGTGAGTCATTTTTGGGCCCGCAGGGGTTTGAGGCGGTGCAGATCTCGCCGCCCCAAGAGCATATAGTGTTGCCGGAAGCGGGCTTTCCCTGGTGGCAGCGCTATCAGCCAGTTAGTTATCAGCTAGTCAGCCGCAGCGGCGATCGCGCTCAGCTTCAAGATATGGTGGACCGCTGCCGAAGAGCTGGGGTTGCGGTCTATGCCGACGCCGTGATTAATCACATGGCAGCAGTTGAAACGGTTGCTGGCTCAGCAGGTACCCAATTTCGTCGGTATGACTATCCTGGCCTTTACACCGGCAAGGACTTTAACGCCTGCCGAGCCGAAATTACCAACTACAAAGACGCTGAACAGGTAACTCAATGTGAGCTGGTAGGTCTACCAGACTTGAATACGGCATCACCTCACGTACAAGATACTATTGTTGGCTATTTGACGGACCTCGCTAGCTTGGGAATCGCAGGGTTTCGGATTGACGCAGCCAAGCACATCCGTAATGAAGACTTAGGAGCGATTCTTCAGCAGGTGCGCGATCGCGTTGAACCCGCTCCCTACATCTACCAGGAAGTCATTGATCCTGGTACAGAAGCGGTCAAAAAGCAGGACTATTATGCTCTGGGCGATGTGGTGGAATTTGAATATGGCCGACGGGTAGGCGAGGCGTTTTTGAATGCCGACAATCGCACCCTAGCCGATTTGCAAGCTTTGGGTGCGGCGGCAGATTTGACTCCCAGTGAACAAGCCGTTGTCTTTATTGATAATCATGACAAGCAACGGGGGCATGGCGGTGGTGGCACCTACCTGACCTATAAAGATGGACAACTGCACACGCTAGCCATGGTATTCATGTTGGCCTATCCGTACGGCAAGCCTCGCATCATGTCTAGCTATGCGTTTGCGGATTCTGAACAAGGACCCCCTGCCGATGTTAATGGACAGACGCGTACTGTTTATGGACCAGATGAGCTGGGCTGTGGCGACGCCTGGGTTTGCGAGCATCGCCAACCTGCAGTAGCTGCCATGGTGCGTTTTCACTCCGCAACACAATCCGTTCCTGAGGTCACAAACTGGTGGACTAATGGCAGCACTCAGATTGCCTTTGGTCGGGGCGATCGCGGTTTCGTAATCATCAATCGTGAAGACACCCCGTTAACCCACACATTTCAAACCCAACTGCCCCCCGGCGACTACTGCGACGTCATTCAATCCACACCGCAAGACGCTTCCTGCACTCAGGTTATTTCCGTAAGTGAACGGGGGCAGTTTCAGGCAACCGTTGCGGCAATGAGTGCGATTGCATTGCATCAGGGCGATCGGGTGGAGTAATGCAGGGTGAATTCGGAATTCGGAATTGGATAATGGGTGATTGGTCATTAGCAGCCTACCCACTACCCCTCACTCCGCCACTCTTCTACCCTTCCACTCCTCCACTCCCTTACTCTGGCCGACGTGCCCAGCCTGTACTCCGCCAAATCAGGATGTAGAGCGCGCCTGCGATCAAAGCGCCTAGATTCAATTTCACCGATCTTTCCAGGAGGCTCCGTCGTTCAGCCGCGATTTCCTGGCGGGTTTGGCTCGGAAGAGCAGCTTCATTTTCCTCGATCGAGGTTGAGATTTCATTTTTGACTTCCTCGACTTGCGTACCTTCAATTGAAGGGGCTGCTTGTCCACTCAGAGCGCTGACTAGAGCCTGCAAATCATCTGTGTTTTGGATGTTGTCTAGCTGGCTCTTGGCAGTTTCAAACTGCTGTCGAATTTCATCGGCTTGGGCCTGAATTCGCTGCGTATTTTGGCCGTTGATCCGGAGTGTGTTGATGACTCCCAAGGGCACTAGCAAAAAGTAAAGTACCCCAGCAACTAGCGTGAACCAGGACAAGACTTTTACTAAGGTGGTTTCGAGCTTGCTCCTTTCTTCGAATCCGCCGATGAAAATTAACCCCAAACCAATCAGGGGGACAGGTACCCGGTCAATGATTTGCCCAAATGCCTGAAACTCCCACAGCGGGTTGGTTAAAACAGGCGGGATGAGAATTTCGGCTAAATCAATCAAGCTCAAGAGCAGCAAGCCGTAACCCGCTAGGCGCAGTGGTGTTAGCGATCGCACCATTCCCGTCCGCGATCGCCAAAGTTGACGAACTGCTTGTGTGAGTTGCTGCTCAGAATTTGCATCAGTCATCGGTGTCTCCTTAGTTCGTCAACTCCTTGAATAGAGCGACTTAGTTATCATCGTCGGCTTCCAAGAAAGCCCGCAGATCAGGGGCGATTTCCGAAGAGTCAGAGTATTGGGGGACGGGTGTGGTTTGGCCCAACCGCTGCTGCCGCTGCTCGAGCGTCTGCACAGCCATGTAAAACGCGCCGAAAGCGACCACAGCGATGAGTCCGAATATGAGCGAGCCATCGCCGGTATGCCAGTAGTCAAAGGCGGCTTTGTCCCCCGATGCCACTAAAAGGGCCATTAGCGCTACCCGAATGCCATTCACCACGAACCCAATTGCCATCCCAATCAAAGGAACCCAGTAGCGCATGAAGCTTGTTAAAGGGAACATAATCAGGCATAGAGCAGAGAGCCCCAGAACATAGGAGACTGACTCGATCCCCGAGCAGCCATAGTAGACTTCGACACCACCGCCTTCCAAATAGATTAGGAGACCGTCGCGGACAACATCAAAGCCGCTGTACCAAAGTAAAGACGTACTAAAGCGGGCCGTTAAGGGAGAAATATCGGCAACGAAGGCAGACAGCGTACCAGGAAGTGCCAGCGCTAATAGGATGGCGAATTCTTTCCAGAACTGACGTAATCCGCTCCATCCAGCGGCCAGCAACACAATGGCAAAGCCTCCCAAGACTGGGATCATTCTCATCAAGGCATTGATCCCGGGCTGCTGCTGCAAATTAAGGGGATTACCCGTTTGGCTAATGTCTCGGTGCAGTAAAAAGAAACCTACGCCTACGGTGAGGATGACACCGAGTATTCCCAATAAAAGTTCGCTGTGATTTCGCGACAGCTTTAACGAGGTGCGCCTTTCCCAGAGAAGCGTGCCGCAGGCTAAACCGAAGAGCAAACTCATCCCCAGGTGAGCCGATTGATCATAATCCAGCAAAACCTTGACATAGATTGCTGCAAGGATACCGATTAAAACAAGCAGCATTAAGGGATAACGCTGTAATGGAGGAAAGACGGCTTTGGGAGAATTCATAAGCTTTATAAAAGCTAGAAATAGCAGCTTTGCAGTTGATTACCGATTATCCGTCACTATAACGTCTGAGCTTGTCTCACGAATATGAAGCACTTATGGTTCTACGTTAATTTGATGTAGTTGAAGGAAATGTTCTGGCTGTGACAAAGGCTGATTGAATACAGCTACTTTCCTCTTATTGAGTCCAGCGACTAGGAGGGGTTCTCCGGAAAGAAAAAGCTCCGTCCACAAACTTAGGTTGCCCGAATTCAGATTCTTTAACGACCCACCAATTCTTGAAACCAATCATCGTTTCGTAGGTTGTCGAAGGCTGACTCTGTCTGGGCGTCAGCTCGTAGACTGGGATCTAACCGCACAGCGAGCTGTAGATTTTCTAGCGCCACATCATCTTCGCGCTGTAAAGCGTAGCAGGTTGCCTTGTTGTACAGCGCTTTGGCATAGTCAGGATCAGCTTCCAGTGCCTTGTCGAAGCTTCTGAGGGCTTCGTCATCGCGTCCTAGCTTCATCAGAACATAGCCTTTGTTGTCCCATGCTTTGGGGGTATTGGGGTTAAAGCGGGTAGCCCGATCAAAGGATGCCAAAGCCTCCTCATAGCGTTCTAACTCAATCGCGGCTAGTCCTCGGTTCAGCCAAGCAACCGCATCGTTTGCCTGGAGCTCAACCGCCTTGTCAAAGGATTCAAAGGCGCTGTCATGCTTTTGTAGAACACCGTAAGATACACCTCGGTTGACCCAGGCTTCGTGGTAATCCGGCTTGATCGACAGGGCTTTGTCAAACGCTGCGATCGCCTCTTCCCGCCGTCGCAATCGCCCCAAAACCATGCCCTGATTCACCCAGGCTTTGGCATCATCGGGGGATAACTCCACAACGCGCTCGAAGGCTGTCAATGCTTCTTCGTAACGCTTCAGTTCCCGCAGAACCCGACCGCGCTGGTAGTGGGCAAGCGTTCGCTCGGGCGATAGTTCAATCACTCTGTCTAAGGAGGTGAGGGCTTCTTCGTAGCGCTCCAGCCCGATGAATGACAGCGCCTGATTGAGCCATACGTCGGCATTATCAGGCTTGATTTCCAAGGCTTCTGTATACTCTGCCAACGCGGCAGCATAGTTCTCGGCAGCTAAGAACTTGTTGGCTGCATCAATGCGCTCGTCTGCCGACATGAAGAGTGTGGGGCGATTGTCTTGCAGGCGATTAAGCAAGCCGGTCAGCGCCTCTAACTGCTGATGAGTTTCAGCTACAAAGCTCTCAGCTACATACTCCGGGGCAATTTCGCCCAAGCGCCGCATAATCGCTTCTTTTTCGCCCTGGGCTTCGGCTTGCAAGGTGATGAGCCGTTCTTGCACGGTACGCTTGACGTTTTCCAGGTCGGCCAACACATCACTTCGGCCCGAGGCAATGTCACGGTGAAGTTCTGCCATCTGGTTATCAAAATCGGCTTCGATTTGCTCCAATCGCTGGCGGGCCTGCTGCTGTCGTTCGGCAGCTTCGCCTTCGAGGGTCGTCACGTGCTCGGTTAGACGGCTGTCAAACCCATCGAGCTTTTCCAATACGCGATCGCGACGGTTGAAGACTACATCCCGCACTTCGTTGAGCTGGCGGCTAAATTCAGATTCCAGGCGTCCCATCGCCTCGAGGGTGACAGTGGCGCGATCGCGGCTTTCTCCCTGTAACTGCTGAATGACCGTGTTAAATTCGTTGGCACTCCGCTGAATGTCTGCCCAGGTGGTTGCTTTGTTGGCTTCAAACTCCTCGGTCATCTGCACAATCTGACTGCGAAACGCCTCGACGTTTTCGCGGAGTTCGTCAAAGGCCACTGATTTCTGACTATCAACTTCGCCCTGCAACTGCTCAAACTGAGCCATAAAGTCATCGGCAATGCGTCGCATGTCGCCTAGCATTGCCATGCGACCGGCATCCACCTCGTCTTGGTGCCCCTGAAACTGAGACAGGAAATCATCTAGGGAGCGTTTGATGTCGGCCAGCACATTTGCCTTCTGTGCCAAAACTTCGTCGCGTACCTGATTGAACTGCAGCTCAAAATCGTTGGTGGCGCGCTCCATCGTTTGCAGGGCCAAGTCGCGATGGCCCATTGCACTCACTTGGACCTCATCCAGCTGCTTGTCTAGGGTCCGCTGGCGATCGCTCATGGCGTCCATCACCCGCTGCTGATGCTGCTCTAGCTGGGCTTCCAGGTTTTCTCGCAGCGTTTCGAAATAGGGGGCAAAGCCTTCTTTAAGCGTTTCCAGGTCAGCCAAAGTGCGATCGCGGGTTGACTCTACGGCGGTCGTCAGTCCTTCTAGATGCTCGGCAAAGCTGGTGGAAGACGCCTCGATACCCTCAAAGGTCTGCTGCTGCGCTGCTTTTACCTGTGCTTCAATCTCAACTAGCTGCTGCTGTAATGCCTGAGCCTCGTTGCGGACGGAGGCCAGAACTTCGGCGGTTTGCGTAGTGGCATCGGACTCAAACGCTGATGCCTGTTCCTGCATGCGTCCCTTGAGGCTGTCGGAGTGTTTCTGGAAGCTCGCTTCCAATTCACTCAGCGTTTTTTGCAGCGTGGTAATTTGCGTCTGCCAATCTTTGAGCGTGTGGTCTTTAGAATCGCTGATTTCCGCCATTGCCTGGCTCAGAACGCGGCGCTTTTCAGCCAGTTCATCTTTAAATCCTTCGGCATCACTCTCAATGTCGTCGGCTAAATCTTCGGCATCTTTGAGGACGTTGTTCAGCTCACGAGTCGAGGTTCGGATCTTATGTTCCAGGTCTGTCATCTGATTCAGCTGAGCTCGGACGACTGTCGCCACCTCTTGCACTACAGAACGCCGCAGGAACCACAGCAGGGCAATACCGATCAGAATCAGTAGCACCAAGGTTGCTAGCAGAATGAAAAATAGCGCAGTTGCCCGCCTAAGCGCTGCATCGGCCTCCTGTTGACGACGCTCCAGATCGGCACTGGTCGTCGATGGGCTGGCCTGGGCAACGATGGGCGATCGCTGGCTGGCTTCCACGCTCCCGATCACGGCACCGCCACTGATGAAACAAAGGGTCAGCAGCAAGGCGCTGTGAGGGAAGGGAGACCGAAAGGGTAGGCAGCTACGCCGTGTTGGCATGGCAATCACATTCGTGAATGGAGGACAGCTTGAGAAAGGAGCTTCAACGCTCCCACAGATACTCAGAGGCTATGCCTAGCATACCTTGAAGCTTTAGCAAGAGAGTTTCCCTGACGGGCAGAGCAATCTACGGCAGCAGAGAAGCCTGCCCCTAATAGTAGTGACCATCCGGCAAAATGGTGGTGCGATCGCAAATTGCTTTCTCCAGGTCAACTCCGGTAGCCCGAAAGAGATTGGTCCCACTCAAACAGACGCGCTCTAGCTTGGCCTGAGTCAGATTTGCCCTGGAGAGCGTTGCTCCTGTCAGGTCAGCGCCTGTTAGGTCAGCCCCTCGTAAGTCAGCCCCTGTTAGGTCTACCGACTGCAAATTAGCGCTCGTCAGAACGGCGTAACGTAGATCGACCCGCGACAGATTTGCGCTTACCAGATTGCTATCGCTTAATACAGCTGAAAAAAGTTTTGCATCCCCTAAATTCCCTTCCTTCAAAGTCACACCTCGCAACCTGGCTTGGCTCAGGTTACTGTAGGGCAAATAAGCATCGAAAAAGGTTGATCCATCTAAATCTATGCCCTGCAAATTGCATTCAAAGCCATCAACTGAGTGGATGATTAAATCCTGAAACTTTCGCTCGCCCGATCGGTAGCGTTCGAGCAAAGTTTTGAAGTTCAAATTCACCATAAATAAAATTTAAGCTGAACCTCACGTAGGGACGTCTCAAACAACGAAGTTGGTTTTGAGAGCCGTTCTCTTGTGTCAAAATCACTTTTCTGTCCCCAAGAACAGACAAGCTTCCTCAAGTAATTGCCATTGAACAAGGTATCCAGAACCATGGTTTCCAGCTTGTATGCAGGTGCATCTGAAATCCAAACACAGGCATACAAGTGTTAAGGAAACCTGAAGAAGTTGACCCAATCCAAGTCATGCCGACAACAGCTATAAATCTTGATGAACATTTATTAACTTACATCTGGACAAGCTTTTGATGAGCGAACTTAAACATGTTTTTGGATTTGTCTGGTAGGTATGCTCGGATGGCTTGTTTTTGGAGTGCTGTTTGGTAATGTTGATTGAGGTTTCTCAGGTAAAAAGGATATTTATAAAGAGTTTGGCTTTTGATTATCTTGATGTTTGCGGGCTGTTTTGAGAGGCTCTCATTAGTTTTTTGAATGTGGCCTGTAAGAGGTGATTATCGATCTGGTTAGACGTTAAGAAAATGTTTCCAAGCAGAATTAAGTTGCGATCGCAAAGCGTAGTCGATTCTAGCTTTGTAGGCGCTTACGCAAATAAGTAGTGCTAGCTTAAGAAGAAGCCCGCAATTATGGACGGTTCTAGGTTGGATATGGGTCACCCAAGTTCTATCGCTGAGCATTTTCACGATCGCACGAAATACCATCCAGAAACTTTGGCCAAGGCTGCTGGCGCGATGCAGGGGCCGCCGCCCGCAACATTTAAGACCTATCGGCTAGGAACCGAGATTGACCTGAAGCCCTACCTGGACGAGACGAAGGTGACTGCTCAAGCGTCCTACGAGGATCGCTCTTGGGCCCGCCTGTCGCATTTCTTGATCAACGTGTACGGTCTCACGGCCAAAATGCAGATGATGTCGGGGCAGATGTTTTTCCTGCGGTCTGCACCTTCGGCAGGCGGGCTTTATCCCACCGAGCTGTACTTAGTTTCCCGCGGCAATGCGCTGCTGCCTGCTGGACTTTACAACTACCAGGTGCGGACCCACAGCCTCTGGCGATTTTGGGATGACCATGTTTGGCAACCCTTGCAGGAAGCCTGTTTTTGGCATCCTGCACTGGAGCACACGCAGCTAGCGATCGTGGCGACGACTATTTTCTACCGTTCGGCCTGGCGCTACAAAGACCGAGCCTATCGACGCATTTGTCTGGACATGGGCCATGTGCTAGGCAATCTAGAGCTTGCAGGGGCCTTGGTCGATTATCGCCCCCATCTGATCGGTGGCTTTGCCGATCAGGCACTGAATCAACTGATGTATTTAGATGAGACCGCAGAAAGCGCATTGACCGTTGTTGCGTTGGCCGATTTGCTGCAGGTTGAGCAGAATTTACCCCGGATTACGACGGCTCAGCCCGCGCAGCTCCGGACGGAATTTCCCCAAATGGCAGACGGTGAGCTGTTGAGCTATCTGCACCAAGCCACCTTTATTGACAAGGATGCTGATTTGCGGTGGCAAACGCGCTCGGTGGCGATCACCGACACCTTGCCAGAACCCCAGAAACCCACACCGGATGACAAGTATAATTTTCCATTTTGTCTCAAGGTATCGACCCAAACCTCGCCCATCGATTGGGATATGCGGCTACAGGGGCTGGAGCGAACCATTTTGCGGCGGCGCTCCACACGACAGTTCAGCGGTGCAAACTTGACATTGGATGAGTTGAATACCCTGCTGGACTTTACTTACCAGCCTCACCACTACGTTGATCAAGGATTTGATGGCGATCCCGACTATTTTGACCTCAGCCTGATCCAATCCTTTGTAGCTGTGTCGGGCGTGGATGGCCTAGAGGCTGGATGCTACTACTACGCCCCCAATGCTCAAGAACTGCGGCAGATTCGCTTCAAGAATTTTCGCGAAGAACTCCATTACCTTTGCTTAGGTCAAAATCTCGGTCGCGATGCTAGCGCGGTCATATTCCAAACGGCTGACCTCAAAGAAGCGATCGCTCGCTATGGTGATCGTGTCTATCGCTATCTTCATTTGGACGCGGGGCATCTGGGCCAGCGCCTAAACTTGGCCGCTATTCGACTCGGTCTAGGCGTCAGCGGGATTGCAGGATTCTTCGACGACCAAGTCAACGAAGTCCTGGGAATTCCTGAAGACGAGGCGGTCCTCTACATCACGACTCTAGGCAAGCCCGACGACGCCTAGTTGTCCGACGCAGATTCTTTCCCCAGTTCCCGCTTAGCGATACCATTTGAGACACTGACGTCTTTCGGTTGGCACTGGTGGAAGCAGATACAAATACACAAAGCCTGATCAAAATCATCGATGCCGCTTGGGAAAACCGCAGCAGCATCAGCCCTGCAACCTCTGGCGAAACCCGCGATGCGATCGAACAGGCAATTAGCGGTTTAGATCGGGGCGCCTACCGCGTTGCCGAAAAATCAGGCGATGATTGGTTTGTCCATCAGTGGCTCAAAAAGGCCGTTCTCCTGTCGTTTCGTCTGGCGGATTCGGCAACCCTTCCTAGTGGTCTCCAAGACCACAAGCTGGGGGACGCACCCTGGTTTGACAAAGTCCCTTCTAAGTTTGCTGGCTGGACCCAGGAGACCTTCGCCAAGGCTGGGTTTCGGGCTGTTCCGAACTGTGTCGTTCGCCGCGGCTCTTACGTTGCCAGTAATGTTGTCCTGATGCCCAGCTTTGTGAATATCGGTGCCAACATCGCCAGCGGCACGATGATTGATAGCTATGTGACGGTCGGCTCTTGTGCGCAAATCGGTCAGGGTTGTCATATCTCTGCTGGCGTGGTGATTGGGGGCGTGTTGGAGCCGCTACAGGCAAACCCGGTCATCATTGAGGACAATGTTTTTGTCGGCGGGCAGAGTGAAGTGTCGGAAGGCGTGATTGTACGCGAAGGTGCGGTGCTGGCCATTGGCGCGATCAACAATCTTGGTGGACTGACTGAGATACACGCCAATGGCCAGCACCGCACCTTCGCGTACAATCACGCCTTCCGACACTTCACTCTGCCCGCCGACAAAAACATTGTCCTCAATG
>JBCBJE010000070.1:0-11117 GCA_038523735.1 Cyanobacteria bacterium J06626_18
GAATGTCCTTCAGACGTCTTGACATGACTTTCGAATAATTTCTGCTTTTACAGGGAGACAGGAGAAAAATTGGCTATCGGGTACGTCGTCTTCGGTATTGACGGTGGCGCCTAGCGCATCAATGCCTAAGTTGAATTGCGATCGCAGGGCGATCACTTGGCGAGGGTTGCGTTGAGTCCATTCCTGAAAGAAGCGCAGCGCAGTCACTACGGTCTCGCCCTCATCGCTAGCCCCGGCTGAGAGAAAAAATTCCTGTCCTCCCAGAAACGTCTGGGTCTCCTGACGGGAAGTGACCAGTCCCAGCGCGAGTTCTTGGGTAGGGGTCTGGACCACGGGCTGTCGCAGGGTGATTTCAGCCACTGTGGCATCGGAGGAAACATTCAACGCTTCGAAGGGATCTTCAATGATGTCGGCATTGGTGCTGCCGTAAGTGAATCTGAGGGTGCCATTGGAGGGGCTAATGGGCAACGTGTAAGCCACATCGAAGTCGTCGCTACCCTCAGTGAGGGCATAGCCTAGCGTGAGGGCATCGCCTAGGCCCGTGACGTTGCGCTCGGTGATCTGAACTTGGTGCCGGACACTGCCGACCGTGGGCGATCGTGCGTTGTCGAAGGTGTAGCGGACATCAAAGCTGTCGGCCTCTACGACCGAAACCACCAGCAGATTTTTGCCAGGACGAGTCCCAGCCTGCAGATCGGCTGAGATATTCTCAATCAGCGGGTCGAGTTGCAGTAGCTGCAGTCGTTCGAGCAGGCGATCAACCTGCAGCGGCGCCCGCGTGCCTAGGTTCAGACGGCTGCTGATATAACCCGGATTGAGACGGGTCGTGCCGGTAATCACGATGTCTTCCACACCGCCTTCTACCACCTGCAGCTGAGCCACCCCGTTTTCAACCTGCTGGAGCGGCACGATCGCGCCGGAGGTAATGTACCCTTCCCGCAAATAGAGTTGGGTGATAGCATCCCGGGCTTCAAGCACCTGATCAAAGGTAATGTTGCGGTTGGTAAAAGCCTCGGTAGCTTTGTTCAGCTCATCTTCTGAGAATACGGTGCTGCCCACCACCTCGAAGCGGTCAATCACGATGGTGGTGCGATCGCCCGTAGGCGACAAATCATCCTGGGGTGGAGCGGGAGCATCAGGGTCTAATAGCTCCTCTGGATCCGGTAAGGGCGTGGGTTCTGCTTCCGGCAGCGGGTCGCGACTGGGAGACGTACCGTCCTCTTCGGGCAGGCGAAAGTCCTCAACATCTGGCAGCGGCACCTGAGCATATTGATTTTGCCCCGGTTCCCCAATTGGGGAGGGAAAATCTGCCTGGAGTCCCCCCTGATCATCAGATTTAGGGAACACCGCAGCGTCTATGGGCATAACCCGTTCATCCCTGGACTCAGCAGCGCCCGAGGGGAGGACTGCCTTCGATGGAAGGACCGGGAAGCCCACAGCAGGAGATTGCCCCGTTGGATGGGAGACGGCTGCCTGGGCGATCGCCGCTGACAGTAGCAGCCCTAAACCACTTAGGGGAAGGCACAGCAGCTTCAGCTCAATACTGGGGAATGTCGGTACACCGTCTGGATTGGAAGAGGCTGGAGGATTGCGAGGTACTAGCATTATCGTCCGTCACAAAGTAGATGTTCCCGTTTTCATCGACCTGAATGCTTTGGGCTTCAACCAAGGGAGTTTCTGCTGCAGCTGGGGGTGAGACCGCTACAGCAGCAGAGGTGTCGTCCTCGGTGACCCAGGGAACCTCCACACGATTTGCTGTATTTAGATTGCTGGGACCGGGTGGCAGTCCACCGCGCCCGGTGATGACAAATTCGCTTTGCTCGTTCGTGTTGCCTAACCCACATCCCGTTTGGATGCGATCGGAGGCATCCTCCAGGTCTGCCGGCAGTTCATTCGCGCCTTCGCTGGGGTCAAATCCAGAGGGATCCTGGAGAAATCCGGTTGAGATGATGTCGTTGCCCGCAGTTGCCACAGTCTGCTCGAAAATGTTGATCAGCTCTTGGCTAAAGGTAGAGCGGATGATAACGGTACCGGCAATAATGTCGCTGTTGGTCCCGTTGGTGGCATCAACGTTGTCAGTCAACAGGGTCGCCACGCCATCAATGGCCTCAATCTGGCTGTCTCCTACTAAAAATAAGTCTCTCCTATCACTTGTGTCTAAGCCAGTATCAATTTCGATGGTGCTGACATCGTCAGAATCAGATTGGCCCAGCAGTTGAGTATTTGTGAGCGTAATGTCCCCGATCGCGGTCACTGCGATACTATTCGCCTCAACGGTGACATCGCTCAGGGATAGGGTACTGGGGGCATTGATGTTGACACTGCCGGAGGGCGATCGTAGCGTTAAGGCATCTTCAAACGGGTCGCTCATAGACAGATCGGTAGCAGCATCCAGAGTCCAGTTGACACTACCCGAGCCTGAATCGCTAACGATCGTAACCGAATCCAGTCCCGGGATGGTATTAAGGTTATTAATCTCTGTTGGCGTAAGACTAAAGCCAGTGTTAGCGCTGGAACCGATGGTAATCGTTTGCTCCTCTTCGTAGGGTTGCAGAATGATGTCTCCGTCTATCTGGAGCCCGCTATTAATCGATTCAATATCGGTAGCCGTTATGGACAGATCGCCTGTGACGTTGGTGGCTGCCCCCAAAATGGCGGCATCATTTTCGCGAATGGAAACGGTATTCCCGGTGAGTTCGAGGGTGCCGAACCGATTTTCTGAGCTATTGAGGGTGATGTCGTTCGTACCCCCATTCAAAGTCGTGGTCCCAGCTGCACGAACATCCCCGCTGTCGGTGATGTCACCGCTGGAATTAACGGTCAAAGTTCCGCTGATTGAGGAGTTACCCAGGTCGGTGGCAGAATTTTCCTCTACCTCAACGTTGCTGCCTGTAAACTCCAATGTGCCGAACTGGTTGTTGGCGCTGTCTAAGGTAATGGGTTTGTTGCCGGCATTAAAAGTCGCTGTTTCGGCAACGTTGAGATTACCGTTATCCGTAATGGAGCCTCCCGCAGTAACGACCAGATCGTCCGCAACGGTTGAGTCATTAAGCCTTGCATCACCAGTGGTTCTAAGGAAAACATCTTCGCCGATGACAGCCCACTCGCTGATTGAGTTACCAGGATCGTCGAGGCGGACATTGCCAATGGTCGTCGCATTTGCCGTGAGGACACCCCCGACTTCCAAAGCTGCGGATTGGGTGATTTGGGGAATTGTGCCAGTTGTTTCAGGAATATCCGTCGCGATCACGAGATTGCCAATGAATGCATTATCGTTTTGGGAAAGCGTGATTGCAGGGGCGTCGAATGGATCATCGACAAACTCTTCGCCAGCAACAGCCGTTACCTGTAAATCGCCCGGAATAATGTTTGGCAAGCCTTCCAGAGTTGAGAGGTCGGTATCGCTGGAACTTGTCACGGTGTAGCTGTCACCGTCCTGGATAACGACAGGCTCTGCTGCAACCTCCAAAGGATTTTCTCCAGAAACGTTATTAATCGTCGTTTCACCGGCTACAAGCCCAACTCCCGCAACAGCGGGTGCGTTTATGGTGAGATTTCCTCCTACCAAAGTAGATGTAAAGTTTAGAGCTGTACTGCTGCCAATGTTGACGTTCCCGGCATTGTCTAAAGAGGTGCGAATATCGGTAGTACCGTCAACACTGAGGCTACCTTCAGTCTGGGTCACGGTTTCAGTTGCAGTAACGTTAAGCGCTCCATCGACGTCAATGACTCCAGCAAACTGAATGTCGTCTCCTTCGATTCTGAGATTGCCAGGCACGTTCAGGGCGTCGAGGATAGAAATGTCGTCACCAATGAGGCTTAAGTCAGCATTTGCCGTTGTGCCATTGCGGTAAATCTGATTACCTGTGGTTGCGATCGTGCCGTTTAGGTTGGTAGTTCCCTCTGCCGCTGTTTCAATATCGTCTGAGGTGATGTTAGTAAGCTGGAGCGTCCCAGATCCATAGATGCCAGATCCATAGATTTCAGCACTGTTGCCGCTAAGAGTCGTATTTTCGACCGTGAGACTGCCAACGCTAGAGATACCACCACCGTAATCATCGGCGCTATTGTTATTGACCGTACTGTTAGTAATTGTCAGGTTGCCATCGTTAATAATGCCGCCACCATTGCGGTTCTCCGCCGTGTTGCCGCTAATGATGCTGTCGGTGATAGTGAGTGTGCCATCGTTATCGATGCCGCCGCCATCATCCATCGCGGTGTTGTCAGTGAGCATACTTCCCCTGAGGGTGACGGTTCCACTGTTATCAATGCCACCCCCGTCTAGTTCAGCGAAATTGTCTGTAAGGGTACTATTCTCAATGGTTAGGGTGCTACCACTATTAACTAAGATGGCCCCCCCAAAGTCGGCATTGCCTTCGGTAATATTCAAGTCTCTGATAATGACATCTGTACCGTCACCGGCGATATTGAATACGCGGCTATCGTTGTCGCCACTAATCGCCAGATTGTCAGCCCCCAACCCTTGAATGGTAAGATCCCGTTCAAGGCTCAATTCACCCATATCCAGGATGATCGTGTCGCCACTGAGGTTGGGATCAAAGCTAATAGTCCCCTCTATCCCTACAAACTCAATGGCTTCTCGGAGAGAAAAATCGCCAGGGCTAAAGTTACTGTCTAGCTCATCTACAGAAGTATCCACCTGTAGACTACCAGTGAACTCATAGGCACCAATATCACGGATGCCTGTCGCAGGAAATCCCCGTTGGTCAATTGTTGTAGCCCCAGCCCCAGCGGCATCGATAGCTGGGCTTCCTGAGAGTAGAGCGTGAGTCTGCGTCGGTCCACCGTTATCTTCTAGTGATGCTAGAAGTGGGTCTCCACCGACTAAATTATTTGCTGCGTTTTGGATTAAACCATTGATGTTTTCAGTGCCATCCGTGGTGGCACTATTACCTGCCACGATGGTGTTCCTCAGTACTACTGGCGGTGAGCCGTAAATGCTAGAGATGCCGCCCCCCGACAAAGCCATGTTCTGGGTAATGGTGCTTTGGTCGATATTGAGAGTGCTATTAGCTAATGAAAATCCACCCCCACCGACACCTGATGTATTGCCGCTGATGGTGCTGTTCTCAACATTTACAGTGGAGCTATTGATGTCAACTCCGCCAGCATTCCCCGCCCCAGAGTTACCAGAGATAGTGCTGTTTGCAATGGTGACATTTGCCCCTCCAGCGATCGCGATACCTCCCCCCACAGGACTCGCAGAATTGTTGAAAACAGTGCTGTTTGTGAGGGTAAAGTCAGTCGCGGCACCTTCAACTCGAATTCCACCGCCGCTCTCTGTTGTATTTCCTCCAGTAATGCTCAGGCCGTCTAAGACAACTAAACCATTGGTGACATGAAACACCCGACTAGCATTGTTTCCGGTAACTGTAATGTTCTCTGATCCCAAATCACCTTGAATAGTCAGGCTTCTATCAATTTCAAGTTGACCTAAGTCAAGGGTTATTGTGTCCTCGCTGAGGTTGGGATCAAAGCCAATAACTCCTTCTATTCCTATAAATGCGATCGCTTCTCGGAGAGAAAGATCGTCAAGGCTAAAGTCATTGTCTAATTCATCTGCCGAAGTATTAACCTGCAGGCTACCGAGAAACTCATAGGCACCGATATCGCGAATGCCTGCTGCCGGAACCCCTCGTTGGTCGGTTGTCGTAGCCCCAGCCCCAGCAGCATTAATAGCGGAACTTCCCGGTAATAGAGCGTGAGTCTGCGTCGGTCCACCATTATCGTCCAGGGTTGCTAGAAGTGGGTTTCCACCGACTAGGTTATCTTCTGCATCTTCACCTTCGATCGACCCATTGATGTTTTCCGTACCACTTGTGGTGGCACTATTGCCTGCCACGATGGTATTCCTTAGCACGACCGTTGAGGAGTAAATGTTGGAGATGCCACCCCCTGACGCGGCAGTGTTCTGGGTAATAGTACTTTGGTTGATATTAAGAGTGCTGTCCGCTAGCGAAAATCCACCCCCACCCACGCCTGATGTATTGCCACTGATGGTGCTGTTCTCAACATTTACAGTGGAGCTATTGATGTCAATTCCACCAGCATTCCCCCCACTAGAGTTGCCAGAGATGGTACTGTTCTCAATATTGACATTCGCTCCCCCCCTAATCGAAATACCTCCTCCCACAGAGCCCACAGAGTTTTCAGAAACGGCACTATTTGCAAGGGTAAAGTTAGTCGCAGCACCTTCAACCCGAATTCCTCCTCCGAACAATGCTGTATTGCCTCCAGTAATAGTTAGGCCGTCGAAGCGTACCAAACCATCGGTGACATAGAACACACGACTAGCATTGTTGCCGTCGAGAATGGTACTCCCAGCACCTGCTCCGTTAAGAGTGATATCACGGTCTAAAGTGACTTCTGCTCCTTCTTGATAAGTTCCTGCCCCCAAGTTGACAGTGACATTGCCTGAAACCGTGCCTATCGTTGCCAGGGCGTTGTTCAGTGTGGGTGTTGTGGGTGCAATCTCTTGATTCAGACCCAGGGTAAGGTTGCCACCGCTAATATTGATAACTGCATTTCCAGCTGGTGCTATTGATCGCGATGCAGTTAACGACAACGTGGCATTGTTGGTGGCATTGGCATTAATTGAACTCGCCAGAGTAATATCGCCTGCTCCTCCGGTGCCCCCGACCGTTGTTAGTTCAACATTGGTTCCTGATGCCAAGCTATTTTGTACAGACGTGGCCGTCGCTTCGTTGATAGTGATATCGCTAGGATCTAAAAACCAAAGTCCTCCTGCCCCTTGAAATGCACTTGCATCCACTTGGGCACTGAGTGCAACTATCAGAGTTTGCCGACCGGACGTTTCAACAAAACCCCCATTGCCTCCCTGTAGCCCTCCTCGGGCCGCAACACTGCCAGCAAATTCGGTTATCCCATCGGCCCAAACAATCACCGTGCCACCATCACCCACCTCCAAGGTGTTGGCTGTGATTTGCACCCCAGGAGCCACTTGGGTTTGCTGTGCAGTAGGGAGATCGCCTTGGCCTTGATAATTGCCCCCAATTAATGCCGTACCCCCGCCCGTATCGCCAGAAACATCAATGATGGCCTGGTCAACTAAGCCAACCTGATTCCCAAGAACCTGAACAGTGCCGCCTGAGGCTGTCAAGGCACCGCTGCTCAGAACGCTATTCCCAAACAGAGTCAGTGTTTCACCCGCCCCCACAGCTAAATTGCCACTGTTCTCAATATCTCCCTGCGGCGAGTCATTAAACTGCACACCCAAAGGCACGCTGACGCTCAATAGCTCATTTCCGGTAGGCACCGCACTAAACTCACTGCCATCGGTGAAGGCGAAACTGTTAGCTGTGCCGGTCGTAAAAGAGCCACTGATATCCAGCTGAGCATCAGGGCCGAAGATCACCCCATTAGGATTCAGCAAAAAGAGATTGGCTCCCCCGTCTACTCCGAGCAAACCTTCGATGTTGGAGAGGTTGCTGCCGGTCACGCGGCTGAGGATATTCTCAATAGCGAGCGGATTGGCAAAGTAGACCCGCTGGCCCGCATTGACGTTAAAGTCTTCAAAGCTGTGAAAGAGGTTTTCGCCCCGAACGGCCCCCCCTTCAATTAAATCGGCAGGGGCTCCCTGAACCGTCGCGTCTGGAGTGACAACCGAACTTTCGGTGCCGAGGCTGCTGTCGGGAACAATTTGGGCGAGACCAGGCGCTGCAAAAAGCGTACCGCAACCCAACACTCCGATCGCACCCTCAACCCATCCTGGCAGCCCAATCGCTGACCGTCTGCTGCATTCTGCACCCATGACTCGCACCCCTGACAGCGCACCTGCAAAAAACGACTTGCATTGTCTCCGCGATTCTACTGAATGTCTTTTGGCAATTCCCAACAGTTGCCAACATAACTTCACATGAACCCTTGGCATACTGAGCTGCGATCGCAACAAAGACTACAGCTAGGGGTTCGGCCCAACCTACCTCATCCTCACTATTGAGAAAAAATGTTGTCGTTGCCTCCGCAAATTGACGAGCCGCTGTAGAAGAGTAGTGTGTGCATCCACGCAAGATTCATTCCCCATGAACCCATTCCAAGACGCCTTCATTTCTTACGGTCGAGCCGATAGTCGTGATTTTGCGGTTCAGCTCAACCAGCGGTTAACTGAAATGGGGCTAGAAGTTTGGTTTGACTTTGACGATATTCCCCTAGGCGTTGATTACCAAAAGCAAATTGACGACGGCATTGATAAAACTGATAACTTTCTCTTTGTCATTTCGCCCCACGCCGTCAATTCGCCCTACTGCACTCTGGAGCTAGAACTGGCCCTCAAGCGAGGCAAACGCATCATTCCGCTGATGCATGTGGAAGAAATTAGCTATGAAACCTGGGCTGAGCGCTATCCTGACGGGAGCTTAGAGGACTGGCACCGGTACAAAGATGAGGGGAAATCGACCAGCTTTGCCAACATGCACCCAGCGATTCAAAAGATTAACTGGGTGTTTTTTCGGGAAGGTATTGACGACTATGGGCGATCGCTCAAAGACTTACTCGAAATTTTTCAGCGTGACGCGGACTATGTTCGCCGGCACACAATCCTTCTCAACCGCGCTCTGACATGGGAAAACAACCATCGGCGCGGGCGTGACTTGCTTGTCGAAGCTCATCTCGAACAGGCTGCTAGTTGGCTGACGACTCAGTTTTCGGATCGCCAGCCTCCCTGCGTTCCCACACGACTCCACTGCCAGTTCATCTCCGAGAGCTTGAAAAATGCCAATGATGGCATGACCCAAGTTTTTCTGTGCCATGCGGAGAGCGATCGCGATGCCTTTGAACAGATCTATGATTCGCTGATCCGGGCGGGGCTGACAGTATGGACCAGTTGGCAAGATATTCAAAAAGGTGTGGATTTCAAAGAAGCGATCGATCTAGGCATTGAAGCAGCGGATAATCTGGTTTACTTGCTCTCGCCCGATTCGCTGCGATCGTCCTGGTGTCGGCACGAGGTTCAATATGCGCTGTCCCTACACAAACGGATCGTCCCCGTCTTGGTGCAGCCAATTGAGTCCGAAACGATTCCAGATAGCTTGGAAGGACTGCAATTTATTGACTTAACCGACAATGTTGAAGCCTCCGACTATCGTCAAGATGAAAGTGACCTGCTGAAAGCCCTAGGGCGTGATGCTGAATACTACCAAGCCCATAAGCTCCTGCTGACCAAAGCCCTCAAATGGGAACGTCAGCTCCGCAATCCCTGTGTGCTCCTCCGGGGACACCCTTTACATCAGGCCGCACCGTGGCTGGAAGTTGCCCAAAAGCATGCCCGTCATCGCCCTTTACCGATCCAAGCAGAATTTGTTCAAGAAAGCCTGAAGCAACCCCCCAATGCCAGGCTGAGTGTCTTTATTGCCAGCAACTCTAAGGACTTAGAGTTTGCCCGTAAACTCAATGAGACTCTACAGATTCAGGGCGAACGGACGTGGTTCAAACTAGACGAGACAGACCTGGGACCCGACACCGATGCTCAGGTGAGTGAAGGCATTGAGCGGGCCGAAAACTGTGTCTTCGTGATATCTCCCGAGGCGCTGACGGATGCGACCCTGCTGGAAGAATTAAACATCGCCGCAACCCTTTCCAAACGCATTATTGCGGTTTCATATCGCGAGTTTGACCGCTCCCAATTGCCGCCTGTTCTGACAGCCAGCCCGTGGGTCGACTTTAGTACCCATGGTGAAGACTTTCTGCACAACTTTGGGCTGCTATACCGAGTTCTGAAAAGCCACCCCCAACATGTGCGGACCCACACCCGGCTGCTCATCCGAGCCCTGGAATGGCAGCAATCAGACCATGACGACAGTACTCTGCTGCAGGGTCGGGAACTCACCAAGGCTGAAACATGGCTTGAGCAGGCCCAAGGACAGACCCCCAAACCGTCAGAGCTGCAAATCGCTTATCTAAAAGCCAGTCGCGACCTGTCGGCCCGTAAGGTGAAACCGCGGTCGGTTCTGGGTGTCAGCGTAGGGGTAACGCTGCTGGTCCTGATCGCCCGCTTATTCGGACTACTGCAGGGGCTAGAGCTAGCGGCTTACGATTATCTACTACGACAGCGGCCTGCTGAGGAAATGGACGATCGCTTTCTGATTGTGACTGTTGAAGACGGCAGCAATGCATTTATTCGTCAACAGCTGATCGATGGGGATTATCAACCCGGCATCGGCACCCTACCCGATGAAGCGCTTGAAGATGCCCTGAATATCCTCAATGAGAATGGTCCTCGTCTCATCGGCCTCGACTTCTACCGTGACTTTCCTGCCCAGCCGGTGGTTGCTGAAACGCTTGAAAATACTGGCAATCTGCTCGCTGTCTGCAAGTCGGAATACGACGGCAGAGGGAACGAAAAGCCCCCAGAGATGGCTTGGGAGCGCGTCGGATATACCGATTTCAAGCCTGACGAGCAGACTGGCCCCACGTTTATCCGCCGTCATTACCTGATGCAGGACGCCGATCCTCAATTCTGCAACACCTCAACTTCGTTTAGTTTGCTTCTGGCGTTACAGTACCTTGAGCAGGAAGGGGTTGCCTTCACGAATCCAGCTAAACCAGAGGGTGGCTTTCGAGGCAACGGCCTGCAGTTCGGTAACCTGACGATCCCGAACTTATCTTTGCTGAAGGGGCCTTACTATCCTGGAATGCCTTTAGAAGATGCCTTCGGTGGCTATCAAACGCTGCTGAATTTTAGGACTGTTCGCAGCCCCGAGAGCCAGAGCAAGGACGCTGAGCGCTTCGCACCGGTCGTTACGCTCGAGGATGTCTTGACGGGCAACGTTGCTAGAGACCAGATTGAGGGCCGAATTGTCCTGATTGGCTACACCGACTATGCCGATCGCAATGCGGACTACTGGGAAACCCCTCTGGGCGAAATGCCGGGTGTCTTTCTTCACGGGCAAATGGCCAGTCAGCTGATCAGTGCCGTGCTGGATGGGCGATCGCTGATTCGTTGGTGGCCCGCAGGCGGTGAGGCTTTGTGGATCTTCGCTTGGGCCTTGGCAGGCGGTGCTGCTGCTTGGCAAGTGGTCCGATTATCGCGATCAGTGGTGGCGATCGTGATAGGAGCCGGACTCCTCTGTATTGTCTGC
>JBCBJE010000071.1:0-11106 GCA_038523735.1 Cyanobacteria bacterium J06626_18
AAATTTCTCCGAAGAAGCGGTCAAGATGGTAATCTTGTCACCCCTGTTAGACTTGGCGGGATTTTATCAAGCTCCCTTCAGTATTCAAACCGAAGAGTCTGTTGAGATCACGGCTCAAGATGAAGAAACCATTGTCAGAGGAACTATCGATGTCTTAGTAGTACAGCAGCAGCTTTGGGTACTCGTTATCGAATCAAAAAGCACCCGATTTGACGTGTTAACTGCCTTACCTCAAGCCTTAGCATACATGCTAAAAACACCAAATGAAGTGAGACCTACTTATGGCCTTTTAGTCAATGGACGCGAATTTGTTTTTGTCAAACTTATTCAGGAGCCTACTCCAACCTACGCGCGATCGTTTGCCCTCTCCCTCGATCGAGAAGACGAACTAGAAAAAGTGCTAGGGATTCTCAAAAAAGTTCAACAAAAGATTCTGGGAAACACACCTTAGACGTTTACATATTCTGGGAAAATGGACCTATTACAACGCATCACAATAGACTTGGATACTTGTCACGGCAAGCCTTGCGTTAGAGGGTTGCGATATCCTGCTGAATTTATTCTCGAGCTGCTGAGTTCTGGAATGACTCATAAGAAATTCTCGAAGATTATGATGATCTAGAACAGGATGACATATACGCTGTCTTGCTATTTGCAGCCCGCCTCAGTCAGGTCAAAAGCACCCATAA
This sequence comes from Cyanobacteria bacterium J06626_18, assembly GCA_038523735.1. Taxonomy (GTDB): domain Bacteria; phylum Cyanobacteriota; class Cyanobacteriia; order Phormidesmidales; family Phormidesmidaceae; genus SIO1E4. Next base: position 690 of record JBCBJE010000071.1, read on the forward strand.
GCTGGTCTCATAAAACTTTTGAAAGCATAAATATATTGAGTTAAGCCGTGATTCAATCATCGTTCATCAGTAGACGTCTCTAGCCCTCAAGGACAAGCCCATGCAAGCACTTTTAAATATTGAAAATCTCACTAAATATTACGGCGATATTTGTGCGTGCGATCGCATCTCCTTTTCCCTGTACCCCGGCCAAGTTTTGGGGATCATTGGCGAATCGGGATCGGGTAAAACGACGCTGTTGAATGCGATCGCTGGTCATCTGCCCATCGACGCGGGAGCCATCACTTATCACGATCGCTCGGATAAACTCATCGACCTCCGCACGCTGCCTGAACCCCAGCGCCGCAAACTAATGAAAACCGAATGGGGCTTTGTCCAGCAAAATCCGCGGGATGGCCTGCGCATGACTGTTACTGCCGGGGCCAATATTGGCGAGCGGTTGTTGGATGTGGGGGCCCGCCACTACGGCAATATCCGTGCCGAAGCGCTCCAGTGGCTCAGCGAGGTAGAGATTCCAGATGCGCGTATCGATAATTTTCCTAATACCTTTTCTGGCGGGATGCAGCAGCGGCTACAGCTAGCCCGAATTTTGGTGACGCGTCCCAGCCTCGTGCTGATGGATGAACCGACCGGGGGCTTGGATGTATCGGTACAAGCAAGGCTATTGGATTTGATGCGATCGCTCGTCCGCACTCTGCACCTCAGCGTTATTCTGGTCACTCATGATATTGGCGTGGTGCGACTGTTAGCCCATCGCCTCATGGTCATGCAAAACGGCCAGGTAGTTGAGGCAGGTCTCACCGATCAGGTTTTGGATGACCCTCATCACCCCTACACACAACAACTGGTAAACGCCACACTAGTTCCCTAAGTCTTCCCATTTCAACAGTAGTCTCGACTCAAGGATTTGCTATGTCTCAGCCATCAATCAACAAATTTTGTCCTCGTTCAGGAAAACCCGTTCAAGAGGATTCTTTGACTAAATATAAGGGGCATACAGTTGGATTTTGTAACCCAAACTGTCGTAACGAATTTGCTTCAACCCCGGATGCATATCCGAGCGATCGCACCTACTTTGAGACCCTCATCAAGGAGTACGAACTACCGACATCATAGATCTCAGTTTGGGTCCGTACACTCATCAGTTTCATCTCATTGCGATGACCTATTCAACACTTTCCCAAGAAGCCTTGACGCCCCCTGCAAATGACACAAAAACACTCCTTAAGGCAGACAAACTCTATAAAAGTTTTGTGCTGCATCATCAGGGTGGTGTGAAATTACCCGTTTTAGAAAGGGTGTCCCTAACCATCGCAGCCGGAGAATGTGTGGCTTTACAGGGTTCCTCCGGATCGGGTAAATCGACCTTTATGCGATCGCTCTACGCCAATTACCGGATTGATAGCGGTTCTATTTGGGTCAAGCATCAGGATCAATGGGTCAATTTGCCCCAGCTTGAACCTCACCAACTGATCGAAGTTCGAAAGCATACTGTGGGCTACGTCAGTCAATTTTTGCGCGTCATTCCCCGCGTACCTGCCTTCGAAGTCGCCGCTGAACCGTTGATCGATTTAGGCGTCAATCCAGATATAGCCTATGACAAAGTTCGTGATTTATTTGTTCAGCTCAACCTTCCGGAACGTCTCTGGCACCTGTCGCCCACAACCTTCTCCGGCGGCGAAAAACAGCGCGTCAACATTGCCCGCGCTTTTGCCGTCGATTACCCCATCTTGCTATTAGATGAACCGACTTCAGCTTTGGATGCTGTGAATCGCGAAGAGGTGATGCAGCTCATAGAAAAAAGGAAAATCAAAGGATGCGCCATGGTTGGCATTTTTCATGACGACGAAGTGAGAGAGCGAGTCTGTAATCGGGTCTTAACCTTTGAGTGAGATGTTTAATAATCCCATCCAGTGACAAGCTGCCCACCATCATCTGAAAAGCTCTCCGCCAGCTGATAAATTCGCAAGTTCTCAAACGAAGTTCGACCACCCATACCAATCCACCATTAACTATCACCATTCACCCCTCCAGAATTCCCCAAAAGCTGGCCCAACCACTAATCATCAACTATCAACCATTTACTATCAAAAACACCACCCCAAATGACTGAACACATCTACACCAACTATCGCTTACAACTACCCAACGAAGAAGTTCTAGGGACGCTTGTTGTAAGCGATGGCGCGATCGCCGATATTCAGCCCGGAATGGTGTCTCAAGGACAAAACGGCGACGGCGATTACCTGATGCCAGGGCTAGTAGAACTGCATACAGACAATTTGGAGCAGCGCCTATCGCCTCGTCCCAGTGTGCGTTGGCCACTCGATGCAGCTGCGGTCTACCACGATCGCGATTTGGCAGCAGCGGGCATCACGACGGTGTGCGACGCCATTTCAGTTGGCGACATCACGCCAACCTCTATCCGCATCACCCAGTTCGGCCCCATGATCAATGCCATTCTGGATGGACAGATGGAGGGACGCTTTGCGGTCGATCATCGCCTGCACTTGCGCTGTGAGTTGGGGTATGAGCAGACCTACGACATTACGGCATCCTACGCCGAACATCCGCTGCTGGTTCTGATTTCGCTGATGGATCACACACCTGGTCAGCGCCAGTTCGCCAAGATCGACAAATATAAGGAATACTACATGGGCAAGCATGGAGTAACCGAAGCCGAGATTGACGGCTTTATCCAAAATCGAATCGAGAACCAAAAGCGTCACGCAGTAACCAATCGTCGCAAGTTGGTAGAACTAACTCAGGCGCATCAAATCTGTTTGGCTAGCCACGATGACGCCACACCTGAGCACGTGCAGGAAGCTCTGCAGGACGGGGCTGCGATCGCTGAATTTCCCACCACCTTGGATGCAGCCAAAGAGGCCCATGCGGGGAGTATTCAAATCCTGATGGGAGCTCCCAATCTAGTCCTAGGCGGATCGCAGTCCGGCAACGTCTCTGCCATGGACCTGATAGAGAAGGATCTCGTCGATATCATTTCATCTGACTATGTCCCTCAAAGCCTGGTGCAGGCTATGTTTATGATTGCCGAGCAACGACAAAAGCCCCTGCACGAAGCGATGCGGTTGTTCACCCTGAATCCAGCCAAGGCAATCGGGTTAGATGGCGATCGCGGCAGTCTCGAAGTTGGCAAACGCGCTGATCTCATCACCCTTCACCACGACGGCGTTGTCCCTCGAATAACGTCGGTTGTGAGTCAGGGAGAGCGGGTTGCATAGGTGAATTCAGAATTCGGAATTCAGAATTTGGAATTTGGAATTTGGAGGAAGCGTTTTGAGTTTGTTCTCGGGTCTTGGTTCTTGATTCGTCGTTGATGGTTAATGGTTGATAGTTCTTGGTTCTAGATCCCTCGTTCTTGACTATCTCCTAGCCCCTTTTTCCCTTCCTATCACGTTCCACTACCCATTACCCTCTACTCTCCCCATGTTCCCTCTCTACTCCGACAAACTCGCCCTCCAAGGAGCCACGGTCCTCACACCGGAAGGCTGTCTAAAGGACGCTACTGTCTTGATTGAAGACGGTCGATTTGTGGACGTGAATCACGAACCCAAGCCTAGTGGCTATGTGGCTATAGATGTCACGGGGCTTAACCTCGTTCCTGGAATTGTGGATATTCATGGGGATGCGTTTGAGCGCATGATTTGTCCACGCCCTGGAGTAAGTATGCCGTTAGCAACGGCGCTGGTGGAGAACGACCAGGCTTTGCTAGCAGCGGGCATTACGACGTTTTTCTACTCCATTACGGACTCCTTTGAGCCAGGACTGCGCAGCCGCGAAATGGCGCGGCAGCTCATCGCCCGAATTACCGATACTGACAGCAAACTACAGGTTGATAGCCGAGTTCACATCCGCCACGAGCAGTCCAATACCGATGGCTTCGATGAACTCTGCAACTGGCTGGAAACAGGGCAGGTCACCCTACTATCGCTCAATAATCACCTGCCCCCCTCGCTAGATGATGAGACACTGCAGCGCTACACTAAGGGGCTGCGTCAGCGGCTCAAGCTACCTGAGGATGCGATTCGGGCTCTGATTGAAGCGGCCTGCGATCGCCAAGCAAAAGGGCTTTCCCAGTTTGAAGACCTTGTACAGCGCTGTCATCAGCTCGGCATCCCAGTCGCCTCCCACGATGATGAAACCGAGGCTGATGTGGCTCGAAGCCGCGAACGAGGAGTGGCGATCGCTGAATTTCCTGCTTCTATCTCTCTTGCGGCTCAGTCCCGTGCCTATGGAGCCGCAGTGCTGATGGGTTCCTCCAATCTAGTGCGCGGCGGTTCGCATGTCGGCTACATGAGCGTCGCTGAAGCCGCCCAAGCCCAGGTTCTTGACTGCCTCTGCTCCGACTATCACTATCCCTCTCTATTCCATGCCCCCTTCTTGCTCGCAGCAAAAGGACTGATGCCCTTTGAGCAAGCCTGGAAATGTGTCTCCGAATATCCGGCAGAAGCCGCGAGGATCGGCGATCGTAAGGGCAAAATCGCCCCCGGCCACGACGCCGACTGCCTCCTTTTAGCGCCTGAAAACCCTCTCCCCAACGCCATCCGCGCTGTCTATATCCAGGGTCGTGGAGTATACGCGTCCCACATCCCGTAAGGGCGCGGCGTATATGCCCCCACCCATCCACCCATCCACCCTCCACCTTCTGATGTCCAACCCCTTACCCTCCCTCCTCTCCCTCTATCGCCAACGCGGTCAGGCCCAATATGGCGGTGAAGCTGTTAGCCAGATCGAACATGCCCTGCAATGCGCCACCCTCGCCGAACAAGCCGGCGAATCCGCTGCGCTTATCGTCGCCTGTCTCTTCCATGACCTCGGCCACCTCGTTCACCATCTCGGTGAAGACGTAGCTCAGCGAGGCATCGACGATCGCCACGAATACCGCGCCATTCCCTTCCTCGAAACCCACTTCCCGACTGCTGTTACCACCCCTATCCGCCTCCACGTCGCCGCCAAACGCTATCTGTGCGCTGTGGATGACGACTACTGGGCGTCCCTCTCTCCAGCCTCCAAACTCAGCCTGGAACTGCAGGGCGGCATCTTCCCAGAACCCGCCGCCGCTGCATTTATTCAACAACCCTATGCCAAGGATGCGGTCAAGCTCCGCCGCTGGGACGACCTAGCTAAGATATCTGGCCAAGAAACCCCTGACTTAGAACATTTCCAACCGTTCTTGCAGGCAACCTGTCTGTAGAGTGGAAGGGGAGGAGGGTGGAAGAGTGGAAGGGGAGGATTACTGGAAAGTCCAATCAGAGGCGTTTCTGATCATTGATGCCAATTGACCAGAAACTTGCTCGTAGCTGCGGTAGAGCTTGCGCCCAACTTTAGGATCGAGATATTGACATTTGACTGAAAACTCCAACCAAACCTGAGTTTCAGTTGCTTCTGCCTGAAAAGCGCTAATCTTGGTGACAAACGCAGCTTTGTAACGTCGCTTCCGCCAAGCTTCCCCTAGATTGGCACAGACGGACCTGACGATCTACGAATCTGATCGATCAAAGAATAGCGCTCTTCACGTGGAAATTTCTTAGAAACTTCGAAGATCTCCATCGCTGCTGTAAAAGCGGCCTGATAGACCCCGAAGTCTCGATAAACCTTCACCAGAGAGCTTGCCATTCCCAAAAGTCCAAGTCACAACTTTGTATTTAAAGTTCCCACCTACCCATCCACCCCTCTACCCATCCACCCCTCTACCCATCCACCCCTCTACCCATCCACCCTTCCACTCCCCCGTGTTATAACGACTTACGTACCGTCCAGAACCCCGTCCATGTCGCTGGATATCAATCGTTTCTACAAAGCCTCGAACCCGAGTCGTCCGATTCAGGATCCTCGTTACTACATTGATTTTTCGGATGTTCGAGGAGGCGACATTGTGCAGGAACTGGCTCGGACCATTATTCGACTATCGCCGGATGAGCCGACAACCCAACTGCTTACGGGACATATCGGGTCGGGGAAATCGACGGAGCTGTTTCGACTCAAGGCTCAGCTGGAGGATGCGGGTTACCACGTTGTGTATTTCGAGTCCGATCGCGACCTCGAAATGTCGGATGTTGAAGTGACGGATATCCTGCTAGTCATCGCGCGACAAATCAGCGCCAGTCTGGAATCAATTGGTATATCGTTGGCCCCTACCTATTTTCAACGGTTGTTCAAAAGCATTGCGGAGACGCTACGCATGCCGATGGAAATTTCTGACGTGAGTTTGTCGGTGGGCATTGCAACCATTACCACGCAATCCAAAGACAGTGCTGATCTCCGCAGCCAGCTTCACCAGTACTTGGAGCCACGCACGAAGAATATTCTGGACGCCATCAATAATGAGCTGTTAGAACCCGCGATCGCCCAACTGCAGACGCAGGGAAAAGCGGGACTCGTCGCGATCGTGGACAATCTGGACCGGGTATATACAACCCGCAAGCTCGGCGATCGCCCCCAGCCAGAGTATCTGTTTGTGGACCGCGGCGAACAGCTGAAACGCCTGCAGTGCCACGTCCTCTACACAATTCCTCTATCCCTAGTATTTTCCGATGATTTGCCGGTTTTGATGAATCGTTTCGGGGTAAGTCCGGTGGTGCTGTCGATGGTGCCAGTGGTGGATCAATACGAACAAGTCAATGAATTGAGTTTGGCCAAACTACGGCAGATGGTCTTGGCTCGGGCTTTTCCAGAGTTGTCAGAGCGCGATCGCCTGGCTCAGCTTCAAGTCGTCTTTGACGATATTGGCACCTTGGATCGCCTCTGTGCCATCAGCGGGGGACATATGCGTAATCTCGTACGATACCTCTATGGCTGTCTCCGCAAGCAGGATCCTCCCATCACCCGAAGCACCCTGGAGCGCGTTATCCGCGATGAACGCAACGATATGCTGGGACTTATCAACGAACAGGAATGGGAACTGCTGTTTCGAGCTGTTAAAGCCCGGTCACTCCAAGGCGACCCTCAGTACAATAGTTTGCTACGGAGCCTCTTTCTTTATGAGTACCGGGACGATCGCGGTCGCTGGATCGACATCAACCCCGTACTTGCCGAAACTGAAACCTTCAAACAATGGCAAGGCCCGCGATCGCTTCCGGGAGGGTGATGGGGTGATGGGGTGAGGAAAGTTTGCAGGGGCAAATAGGTCTCTATGAAAGTCGATCTTTCGTCGAAAAATTGTTACTCCCCCACTCCCTTCATCTTTTACTTCCTCTGCCTCCCCTGTCCCCTCTGCCTTCCTCCCTATCTCCCCCTCTCCCCATCCCAACCACGGTCCCCTACATGACCACTCTCCGACCCCACCCAGATACTGAACTCTTGCAGCACAACCAGGCCAGCCTGGAGGAGCTACAGACGGTGCTGCGTCGGGAAGCGGGTGAATTTTCTCTCACGATCGCTGCCTGCAACTATCACCGTCTACGTAACCTAGTTGCTGCCCACTTTGTTCAGAATAATCAGGCCCAAGTTCTGCGCCTGCCCTCTAATATCACTAGTTTGGTAGACACCATCCAGGCTTATCGCGGCGCCGCCAACCCTCCCAGCCTCATGGTGACGGGCCTAGAGCTGCTGAAAGAAGCTGAACGCATGGCCGTGCTCAAGGGGGCGAATCTTTCGCGGGATGAGTTTCGTAAGCACTTTTCCTTCCCTATCGTGCTATGGATGACGGAGCATGTGCGGCAGCAGTTCATCCGCTATGCCCCCGACCTCCGCAGCTTTGGTCCCTCTGCTATCTCCTTCCGACTCCCCCCCGAAGAACTTGTCTACGCGCTTCAGGCAGGAACCAACCAATTTTTCTTCAATAGTCTGGAGCGGGAGGGCGATCGCAACCTCACCACTACGACGATTCGTCTTAAGGGCAGCGACGCGCTCCGCAGCGAAGTTGAATTCGCCATTCAGGACCTAATCGCTAGCGGCATCACACCCGACCCCGATTTAGCAGCCAGCCTGGATTTTTTACGCGGTCGTGAAGCCCACAGTCGTATTGAAATGGACATGGCGCATGACCACTACGAACGTAGTCTCGCCTACTGGCAAGCCCAGGTCGAAGCCGATGTACAGCCTGCCGCCAATACTGACACACCGACCCCAGTCCTCCCGCCTACAGATAAACGCGCTGTGCTGTGGCTGCATTTGGGACTTTGGTGGCGTAATTACGCTGTGCTGCAGCGGGGCACCTATCCGGCTGCCCTTAGACAGGCGCGCCAGTATTTTGAACAGCTGCTTAGCTACTTCCGTGAAGCGGATCAACATACTCGCCTAGCCCACTTCATCCATATCTTGGCCGAAGTTCTGCAAAAGCAGCGCGACTGGGAAAAGCTGGAAGACTTAGCATTAGAAGGCATTACCCTCCACCGCCAAACTAACGACACAATTCGCCTCGCTCGCGATCACGGCTTTCTGGCTGAAGTTGCCTTGATTCGCGAAGACTGGCTCACGGCTCAAAGCGAAGCCCGCCAAGCATTAGACCTATTGGAATCTGCCCAAAGCATCTTAGCGGACAACCCTGAAGAGATTGACCTCGCTAATGCCCTGGACATTGCCAATAGCTTCCAGCGCGGCTGGTACCGCTTCCTCCTAGGGGAAGCTCAGATGCAGCTAACTGACCCCGAGCAAGCCATCCAATATCTTGAAGCAGCCCGCTGGGAAACCGACCCCGAATTTGACCTCACCTTACATCGCCAAGTCCTCGAAGAACTCATTCACCACTACTTTGAGCTAGGCAAATACTGGGACGCCTTCGACGTGAAACAAGAATTGCGTCAGGTGGAATACCGCTACAACCTGCGGGCCTTCATTGGTGCAGGTACCGTTCAACCCCACCAGCGCACTGCGATCGCCAAACGCCTCGACGAAGCCACCCATGCCGCCGTTGCCGCCGAAATCCGCGCCTCAGGAAGATTACAGGACGTCGAAGCCCTCGTCACCCGCCTGCAAAACGACCAGCGTCAGCTCATCATTATCCACGGCCCCTCCGGCGTCGGCAAAAGCTCCATCCTCAGCGCTGGCCTCCTCCCCGCCGTCCAACGCCTCTACCCTCAAGGCCGCATCACTCTGCCCCTCCTCATCCAAACCTACGGCAACTGGCAACAAGGCATCGCCACCGCCCTCGATGAAGTACAGACGCGATTAATCGCGTCTCCAGTCCCCCCGCCGATCGCCCCATCCCCCACCCCCGATGCCCTCCTCGATCGCCTCCGCCAAGGCGTTGCTAAAAACCGCTTCTTCATCCTCATCTTTGACCAATTTGAGGAATTCTTCTTCGACCGAACCGAACTCACAGACCGCCGCATCTTCTACGAATTCCTGCAGAAATGTATCGACCAGCCTTGGGTCAAGGTAGTGCTATCGCTCCGGGAGGATTATCTGCACCATCTACTGGAGGCCGAGCGCATCATTAATCAGGTCAGCCCTATGGCGGGGGTAGAGAGCCTAGATATGCTGAGCCGCGAGGTGCGCTATTCCTTATCAAATTTCAGCCCACAGGCGGCAGAGGCCGTCATCCGTCAGCTCACAAACGCGGCTCACTACCCGCTAGAAGAAGCGCTGATTCACCGCCTGGTAGCAGACTTGTCCGCCGAGACGGGGGATATCCGCCCGATTGAGCTACAGGTGGTAGGCGCGCAACTGCAGCGGCAGGAAGTGCATACCCTGGCCCAGTACGAGGGACTGGGGGAATCACCCAAGGAAACCCTGGTGCAGGAGTTTCTGGCCTATGTGGTCCACGACTGCGGCCCGCCGAATGAGCGACTGGCCTGGGTGGTACTGTATCTGCTCACCGATGAAGACCGCGACCAACGCCTCTATCGTCCGCTAAAAACGCGGGAGGAGATTGAGTACGAGCTGTCGCTTTTGGAAATGCCGTTTGAGCTGGATCAGCTAAGCATGGTGCTGTCGATTCTGGTGGGCTCGGGGCTGGCGTTTGAGATTCCCGAGGAGCCGGAGGATCGCTATCAGCTAGTGCATGATTATTTGGTGCGCTATGTGCGGAACGTGCAGACGCCAGGGCTGATGGCGGAGTTGGAGGCGGCACGCCAGCGACAACGACAGGCAGAAGAAAATGAGAGAATTGCAAAACTTAGGGCAGAACAATTAGTCGAAGCTAACTTGATATTAGAGCAGGCTGAGAAAGAAGCCAGTGCATTGTTAGCTAAAGCTCGTATTCAATCGAATATTTCTGCTAGTGTGACTATCTCAGTACTGATTACTTCTGCTTTACTATCCAAATTTTTTACATTCGAAGAAACTTTGATTACTCTAGTTATCGCAATCCTAATTCTAGGAATTCTTTTACCTTACTTCATCAATATTGCTGGCATTACTGAAGTGCCCGTAGATCAACTTCTAACTGTCAAATCTAAAGATATATCTAAAAAGTTGTCAGATTTGATAGTCTCGCTGAAGAAGCTGGCATCTT
>JBCBJE010000072.1:0-11084 GCA_038523735.1 Cyanobacteria bacterium J06626_18
AGCATCTATCTTTTAGAAGGCTTCGATGTCGTGCTTAATTTTTTGTTGAGTGCTGGAGTGCTGTTTCACGCAACCCCAAAACTCAGCTAACCCTGGAATTTCAGAGAGGTGCAAAATCTGGACAAATTGCGCGCTAGTTGTGACAAAAATCCAGTCAATCTTGATGAGGCTGATCGGCGTCATTTCCTTTTAGACGCCGCGCTTCCCGTTTCAAATTGTCAAAGTAGTCGTCGGCATCAAGTGCAGCATCCGACTCTGAGGCTGATTGTGGGGTTGGGTTAGGTTCAGTAGTATCCGCATCGCGTGGCGTTTCACTGCGCTTTCGCAGTTCCCGAGCTTGTTGCTGCAGACTGGCAAAGTATTCGGTTTCAGTAATTTCGTTGACTTGCTTGCCGACAATCGTTTGGTCAATCTCAATTTCTAGTCTGAGTAGACTCTTCACCTGTTTATAAACAGCTTGTCCGTAGTCGCTCTTGTTGAAACGATCAAGCAGAACAACACCACCCGCCGCAAGCGCCAGCGAGAGCGCAGGGGGAACCATAGGAATCCATCCGCCTTGCAACAACAGAAAATAGCAGCTGCCATATAAGCTGCCTAAAAGGGCTGCCGACCCTAGGGTAAATGTTGCGGGACGGCGTACATACCAGGCAAAGAGGGCACCGCCCAAGCCCCAAAGAATGACCCAAACGCCTTCACCTAAGGGTGCCCAGGTCCATAACAGCGGTCGGTTATCCAACACAGCACTCAGAATCTGACTGACCGATTGAGCATGCACCACCACACCAGGCATTTTCTGGCTATCCCGCGCACCGCCACTGTAAGGGGTGTAAAAGTCATCTTTGGCTTCAGGTGTGGTAGCACCGATCAAAATGACACGATCGCGAATTTGCTCTGCCGTCACCTGGTCTGACAGCACTTCTCTCAGGCTCACCTGGGGTACAGCATTCCGAGCCGCTCGGAAGTTCAGCAAAAGCTGGTAGCCTCCCGCATCGACATTGTGGTAGCCGCCGATTTCTGGATTGAGCCGCTCCAAGACTACATCCTGTAGCTGGAATTCTTGAGTAGGGGTAAAGTCTAGATTGATTGCTTCACTCGCTAGATACCGTAGCGCCAGCTGAAAACTAAGCGACGGTAACTGAGCATCCGGATTGTTGCACAAATGCACATCTGTGCCAGGCGCAGTCTCAGGCGGTTGGGTGAACAGCATGGTCCGGCGAAGGATGCCGCCTGGATCAATCACAAGGTCAGCAAAACCAACTTGAGCCTCTGGGGTTCCAGGCGGCGGTGGTATACCTGGGTTATCGGTTCCACTAATGCGGCAAACCGGGACGACGCGATCGCTACTCTGAATTGCATTGAGAAGATCAGCCTGCCCTTCACCAATGGGCACATCCCGAAAAAAGTCGAGGCCAATCACGCGGGGTTCAGCAGCCAGCAATGTCTGCAGCAATTCGGCCAATGTTTGATCTTCAATCGGCCATTCACCCCGCGTTTGGACATCAGTTTCATCAATGCCCACGACTAGAATGCGATCGTCGGGTTCCTGAGCCGGACGCAACCGCATCATTTGGTCATAGACACCCAGCTCGAGTCCTTGCAGACCGCCTATAGCCCGGGCCCCAAGCACAATGGCACTGGTTGCGATCGCTGAAATCACAACTGGATGCCCCAAACGGCCCACCCAGTTCAAGCATTTCTGAGCCCAGGGAGCGAGTTGTTGAGAATCTTGTGATGGCGTATTTGCCATAAAATCCACCAGTCGCGTTTGAAAAGCTGACTATCCGGGTATTTCGCTATTGTAACGGCTCTCAATGTAAGCATTTTGTCGGAGCATTCACTTCAAGATCCGTAACATTGCCCTAAAGCAACTGTAAATTCCGATGTATATCTAATGACAAGCGGTGCATGATCGAGTCAATAGGAGCGAGATGTCGCTACTCTGTACATAGAGCTTAAATTTGTTTTTAAGGTTTAGTGTTCAACTACGTTCAGTTTCAGGTTTTATAGCATCCGTCAGCATCTACCCTGTCATTCCACATCTGGGTCGATAGTTCCATGAAAAATCTTCTTTTTTACATACAGCAGTCTGCCGTTCGTCGCACACTGGGAGCGTTGCTGGGAGGCAGCTTACTTCTCAGTACACTGCCAGCCTTTGGCCAAGCAACCTTCCGGCTCAATTTACCCGACTTGCGAGCTCCTGGCAACCGCGAGTCGGGGGCCACTCGCAGTACTACCTGTATCGCTTCTAACGATAATTTGGTCGCTTTGATTCCCGACAGTAACTACGGCCTCACCCAGAGTGGGCACCCCACCTTTTACTTCTATCTACCGCCTACCGATGCACCGCTTGTCAAGTTTGTTATGTATAACGAAAAAACAAACGAACTTTTTTATGAAGGGCAGTTCCGCATTCGAGGCGAGTCAGGTGTATTGGGCGTAACATTGCCAAACAACGGCTTACAAAAATCGCTGGAAGTCGGTGAGTCCTACGTTTGGTACCTCAGCGTTGTCTGTGATCCCAATGCAATTGACCAAAGTGCTAATCCCGTTGTCGAAGCTATGGTCGAACGCGTAGCTCCTGTGTCTGAAGCAGAGCAGTCGAGCTCTACCGACCTTCCTCGAATTTACGCCGAAGCTGGCATTTGGTACGACGCCCTTGCTGCCTCCGCCGAACTCAGAGCATCCGATAACAACGCCGCTTGGAATACGTTGTTGAATGCTGTTGATTTAGAAGAGCTCATTCTGTCACCCGTGCTTTCTGAAGAAGAGGCTGCTTCCGAGCAAACCGCATCCGTCAGCGATCGCTAAGGATACTTCTGAATAAGTCTCTTATCGACCGTACTCACTAGGGTCGCAGGATGAAGTTATTGCCGTGAGCGGGCCGAAACAGCCAGCAAAATACACTCAGTTCCTCAAAGAACTACCGACGTTGTCTGGCAGCAGCTTGGAACACAGCAGAGTACTGCTGGAATCCACCTGGGAATACCACATTTAAGGTTAAGGGATCCTCTGTGTCCAAGGGATCACCTGGACCTTCGACAACCTGTTCAACCCCTTCAACGATAGCTAAGCACAGAGCCTTGCGATTTTTAAGTTCGCCACCACTACTGTCGACATAAACGACAACATTGCCGACATCAAACGTGCGGCCAATATCTTGTACGAGATGCAGGAAATTGCGATCGCTCCCGCCGCGCTTGGCAACCGCCTGCCCATCAACGGTTTCAACCCGACTAGTAACCGTATCACCCACCCCGACCATCAGCGGCATGATGGCGGGATCAAAGTGCGTTTTGACCAAATCCAAGAGTGCCTGATGAGTTTGGGGGGCTTGACGAACACTGAAATCTGCCCCCAAGGGATACGTGCCGGTGCGCTGGGCATAGTAACGGTTGAGTAGCGCCAACACGCCCGCTTCCTTGATGCCACCTCGCAGCATGAACTGAAAATCGGTGGTACCAGACTCAGTGCCCTGACTCAGCCAGACGACTTCTTTACCCGCACCATCGCGCCCAAGATTTGGTGCGTAATGGACAAAGAAAGAGTCTCCCAGTCCTTGGGCTGCGGCTTCTGCCAGGAGGGTATCCATCAACGCCTGCATGGATTGCTGCAGCGCTAGGTAGGTGTCGTGATCACCTTTCAGGGCTGCATGAAACGTGTTTAGGTTAGCGGTCGGCGAGGCCACATTATCCAGCGCTGAAGCCTGAATACAATGCTCTAACGTCGTATCGTCCAGAGATAGGGTGTGTTCTTCGGCAAATGAGCGCAGCGTCTTACGAATGCGCTCAGGCACTGTCTTCAAAAACTCTAGTTCCGCCTCACTAACACCAGGATGGGAAACTTGTCCATCCCGACCTTGCCATTGAACACCCCCTGCCGCTAATCCTGGTAAGTAAGATCCCAGCTCGCGGACCTTATCAGAACTGCCAAACGCCCGCTCAATAATGCCATTCACGCCTCGCTTGCCAACATGTTCGCCGTTGGTGAGGACGTAGAAATGGGGATCAAATGCTTGAGTTGCCTGTACGTAGGCAGTCTTGATCGCGCGATTAAGGGGATCCTTTACCAGCCCCATGCACACCCCATCCAGATCCTGAATAATCAGAAGGCTTTGGGTGGTTGCCAGAAGCTGGGTGAAGCGATCATGCTGCAGCGAATAGGTTTGCTGATGCAAAGGCAGGCTGATAGCAGAAGTCATAGGCAAGAGAAGGGCACTTCAGCTTCAGCCTACCAGGGGAGAGGCTTATAGGTGCGATCGCACCAACATATGAGGCTAAAAACCCTGCAGTTCGAGCCTTCACCCTGTTAGCAATCATCATCTAGTCATTTGAACTAGATGATGATTGCTAACAGTTGGTTGAGTATGCTGTTAACAATGGCAAGGGCGATCGCGCCCAGAATGGCACTCCAGATTCCCCAACGCAGGCGGAAGCCTTCAATCAGCATTGCGGCTAGGCCGAAGACGATAATGCTCACAATCAAAGGGAGCAATCCAAGCGTGAGCCACGCACCAGCGGTTCTTAGCCCAGCGGGAAGGATATGAGTCAGCCCCGTCAGCACCCCAATCACAGCTCCCCCTAGCAAGGCTTTGACGGGGCTATCCACCTCTACACCAATGGGCAGTAGCGAGATAATCCAAAGACTGATCGACAGAACAATAATCGTGATGATAAACGGGACCATTTTACAAACTCCTTAGTTCTTACAGGGACTAGGCATAGGGGGCTATTCAGCTATGTCTGGCACCTAAGGTTTAAGCGGACAAATCCCACACGTGCAATTGCTCACACCAACCGACTGATCTAGCCGCCGAAAAACATGCCTTAATAAGGGGATTATTGCTTGAAACAATCAAAAAGCGCTTAAATGCCCAAAAAACTTTATTCCATGACCTTGCAAAAACTTAGTAGCCTAGCGGTACGTATGGCGATATCTAGAACTTTCTGAAAGTAAACATCGACGTAGTCGACCCATCTCGTCAGACGCTCAAATGCCTCTTGCTATTCATCAGCCGCAGTAGACGATCAAATCAATTTCGACGTCTCCGAATCCGGCTAGCCCCGTGATGCCAACTGTCGTACGGCTCGGCAAGCGTCCGGGTGAACAGTAGCTGGCATAGACCTGATTAACCGCCTCGTAGTAGCGAAAGTCAGTCACGAAAATGCGCGCCATCACAACTTTATCGAAGCCAGTGTTGGCATGGTTCAGCACGCGCTGCAGATTGTCCATGACCTGTCGCGTTTGTTCTTCGATGGGACCTTTCACGACCTCTCCCGTTTCTGGATCTTCCGCTAACTGTCCAGTCACAAACAAAAAATCCCCCGCCCGCACTGCATGGGAGTAAGGCGCAACCGGAGGTAGGATATTGTTGGGCAGTGTGATGTACTCAAGCATGATGGAAGGGTAGATGGGTAAGAGAAGAACAAGTTGGCACGATAGAGAGTATGGAGCCTGTCAGAAAGCGATCGCTCTGTAAAGACGCAAAATTTCGCGTCTCCCCATTAGTGTGTCTCTAAAAAACAATATCTAACGCTAGGTCCCGAATATCAATGCAGTGCAGCCGGGGCTCATCATCTTGGTTCGTCGCCAACCAAATATGGTGAGGCGGACTGAAAGCAACTGCTGTCGGCATTGGGAGATCATCGACTTGGCCGATGAGATGGCCTTGGAAATTCACGATCCGCAGTTGCCCGGTAGCACTGATCCCGGCATAGCCAATGACCAACTCTCCTAGCCAAGTCACCACAATATCCAGCCGACAGCGCATAACTCGGAAAGGTTTGAGCTGAATGACTAGCAAATCCTGCTGGTGAGTTCCCCCACAGGCCAAAAACTGATGCGGTGTTTGGAGAGGAGCCAGCTGGTGTAGGGGCGTCTGGAGTCGGAGCTGAGTCAGTGGAGTGCCCCAACGGGTCAAGAGGTAAAGCTGCGTGGTCCGTTTCTCCACACCTGCAAGAAGCCAATGACGCTCGCTCAAGACAAGGCTATGCAAGGTTCCCCGAGGCAGAGCGAGCGTCAGCGAACGGGGTGTACGCGGAACATAGCGCTTGGGATCTACCAACCAGAACTGGCTCGAAGTGGCCAAATTCTGGACAAGCAGCCAACGGTGAGTCCCGATCGCAGGACGAATGGGGCGATCAAAAATGGCAAGAGGTTCCGGCTCGACATCAGGAGGCAACTGATAGAGGCCAGTCTCAGTAACCGCGATCGCACCCTCCTGGCCGCCAACGAGCTGCTGCACCTCGGTGTCAAACTGCCACTGTTGGTTGGGGTGAGGCGTTTCCCAGACACCGGTTGTCGTGAGCGACCAACCATAGACGGTTTGTTCAACCGCTACCAACAGTAGCGAGGGAATATCCCCTATTTGGGGGATCACCTTAAGAGCTCGACAGATGCCGGAAAGGGCGATCACCGCTGGGGGCCTTGCCTGAAAAATGCTGGGATCGCTCGTAAAAATTGGTTTTGGGAAGCGCTGCTGCAGTTCCTCAGTGGTTAAGGTTTGGTGCAGGGCACAGACTGCCGTCTGCATGTCTACGGCACTGCGAAAGCGGCGGGCCATGAGCTTTTCGAGCGACTTATACAGAAGCGACTGCAATCCTTGAGGCAGTATGCTGGGCAGCTTTACCGGATGATTGAGGTGAGCCACCATGAGCTGTTGGTGGTTGCCAGAAAAGGGGCGATCGCCCAGCAGCAGCTCATACAACACAATACCCACTGCATAGAGATCAGACGCTTCGGCATACTGATGATAAAAGCGCTCAGGTGCCATATAGGCAGGTGATCCCGTTGCACCTGTATAGGCGCCTTTCAATTCCTGGCTGAGGCGAGCAATCCCAAAATCCGACACCTTTGCTTGCCAGCTGTCAGGGGTGAGGGAAAGCAGGATATTCTCAGGCTTAATGTCGCAGTGAACAATGTCACGACTGTGAGCATGAGCCAGTGCCGCCAGCACTTCGGTAATAAGGGTCAGGATTTCGGCCAAAGTTAGCTGAACTTCTTGTTCCAGGAGGCTACGAAGGGTCCCTGCTTCACAGTAGTCGAGGACCAATTGCCGTCCAGTCGCCGATTGCTCAACGGCATAACAGTTAACGATGTTCGGATGACTAAGGCTGAGTAAGAACCGCAGCTCGCGCAAAAATCGCCGCGTGGGTAAACGATTACGGTTGACATTTTTGAGGGCGGCAAGCTTGCCTGTTTCGCGGTGCAGGCCACAATAAACTTGGCCAAATTGCCCCTGCCCGACTAACCCTAGAAGTCGGTACTTGGAGGACTGCATATTGCTTAACGAAACAGTAGATGCCACAAACTCATTCAATCAACTGCTGCAGGATAGCGTCATGGGGGCGACCCTCTTGAACCCAAGCTTCAACCGGCTGCAGGCGGTTTTCCAACCCCAGAATAAACCGGTTACGATCGGCTCCCAATGACTCGCAACTTGTTTGTACACAAGTCAAATCGCGTCCTGAGAGCTGGCTGAAGAAGGCTTGTAAGACACCGACTTCCAATGCTCCAGAAGGTCGGTCAGGCTGCAGCGCGTACATCGTAAAGGGAGAATTCTGGATTTCAACGACCAAAAACCCTTGGGTATGATGATTGACATTGAGCTGCAGATTACCCCACCCACTAGTGCGCCAGCACTCCTGCAGAGCCTTGGTGAACTCCACCATAGAAAGGTCGGCAACGCTCTTTTGGTAATATTCGCTAAGCTCTTCCGAGAAACGGGCGTAAAAGTTTTTGCCCCACCAGAAACCACAGTTACGTAAAACGAACCAAGTTGCTTGTCCGGTCTCATTATTCAGGCCTGCGACAATGGCTTTGAGCAGGGTATCCGGTAATGCAAGCAGGCGATCGCCCCGGCGATTTTCCAGCAAGCCCAGTTCCAAAGTGCCGCGGACATACACATCCTTAGCAAAGTAATTTCCGGGCAAGCGATTGTCGGCAAGGAGATCGGCAACAGAAATCATGGATTACGCTTCCTCAATGACTTAAAACAGACCCGCTAACGTCTCACTAGCCGAAGACGTATTCTCAACTCCCCCATCGGGTGCAGCTAACAAAGCCTGAGCCGTATTGATGCCTGGCAGCATGAGTGCCGTTTGTTGCGATGCGAACTGCTCCGTAAGTTGCTGCTTAATGAGCTGGTAGAGTACTTTATCAATCGCGGCGGTATCATAGGCCACCACCATTTCTGGCAACCATGTGCCAAGTCGTTGAGTGACAAAACTGGGATCATCCGTCAGCATTGCCATTGCTGCACAGCGGAGCACCAAAATCCCATTCTGCAAACTGCGTTTGAGACGTGCTTCTGACGCTTCAGGAAACTGTTGTTCCAACGCAGTCGCGACCGCCTGCATTAGCGCCAATTCTTCGTCCCGTAGACGCCGATAGAAGTTAATCCGCTCTGGTAGAGAACTCACAAACCGACTTAGGGTATTGAGTTCGTCTGGTCGTAGATAGGCCTTTTCGGGCTCACTAAACAAGGCTTCAAGTTGTGAATTCATGGCAGGCTCTCCTGCAAATAGTTGGAAGCAGAACTCACCTCATCCACGCATATCAGAATGCAATGCACGGTCGGGCTAAAACAGATCAGCAAAGCTATCCAAGGTCAGATCATCGACTAGTGTGGGCGAGTCAGGTTGCAGGGTTAGTGGGGCTAATGGGGCTGCAACATCAAGGGGGCCATCCCAGGGAAAACGCTCGAAAAACTCATGTACACTCACCAGCATGTCCAGCGTACCTGAAGACGCTCCTTCTGGGACAGCTAATAAAGGCGTATTCTCTTCACCTGACCAGGCAACTTTGCTAAAGAAGTCCCTTACTGATATCTCGTGCCAAGTAGCGCCAGTACCAGCAGGTGTAGACCCCTCGGTAGCAATCAGTGAATGGCTCACGCTACCCCTTCTCCAGCCCGTAGTCGGCGTTCGATATCGCGTGCAGTTGCGCCTTCATTCATCCAGAAGGCTGCTGCATCAATGCGTTCTTTGCCACCCAACAGGAACTTACAATAGGTTTCACCCATGGAGTAACACTGGATTTCAATACAGCTCAGCTGCTTGCGGACCATCTCCGTAAAGAAACCAGCGTATAGTCCGGCATAGATGTGACAAACTGGCTTGCCAACATCGCCTAGGGTACGTGCCACAGCCGAGTCGAAAACGTTGATAAACATGAAGCCCTGCTGACGATCGCTCAGATCAACTTCCCAACGCCCCCATCCCTGAGCTGTGAAAGGCCACCACCAAGTTTCCAGCAAAAACATCAAGTTGGCGGTACGAGCGCTCATACCATACTCTTTCTCAAACCAAGTTTCAAAGAACAGGGAGTCATACTTGCCCCATTCCAAACCAATGGAATACATGACAGCGGCAGAGGCTTCACCGACTTCTTCCCCAAGCCCTTCCAGTAAACCAATAATAAAGTCTTCGCTGGTAAAGACATTGCGGCCACCATTCCAGTCTGTGACACAGCCTGAGTTCGAGTTGAACTGGAAGAAGTCGCGAAAGCCGTAGTGATTATGTTTTTGAGGATGGCGATCGTGCAGTGTGTGGGAAATCACGGGTGCAGATGTCTTCATAGGTATGCCGCTTTAGAAACGTGATTTATAATCTGTGCCGTTTTGATAGGCTACCTTCAGGGTTGAATGCGATAGATGCCCTTAACCCCAAGCAGCCTATGCTCGTACTATAATTGATTCTACAAAATAAAACACTTGGATAGTCTTACACCCTTTCCCCTAGAACAGTCCGGCTCATCTCCATGTAAAGACAAAATAGTTCAGCTTCTTCAGGTGTGAGTGTTTGCTTCAAAATAGCCTGCAGAATTTGATAAGTCACCTCACAGCTCTGCTCGGCTTTAAAGGATTTCATCACGGTTTGAAACCAAATCAGCATTCGATCTCTAAAGATATCGGGGTCATCTGTCAGTAAAGCGGTTGCTGCATACCGCAGAATTCGCACTGTATCCCTTTGCCACTTAGCCGTTACATCGATGTTGCCTGATTTCAACAAGCCAGGATTGGTTGCTTTAATCTGCATCAATACTTTCTGAACCAGCTGAGGCTCTAACTTTTGCATTTTTTGGTAGAGCAGAAATCGTAACCGAGCGGTCTTTAAATAATTCTGAAAGAAGACCAGTTCGGCATCGGTAGCGTATCTTCCATCAGTGTCGATTGAAAGCTGCTCAAGTTCCTGCAACATAGGCGAGTAGGTGGGTAGTGGGTTGGGGAGATAAGGGGAGGGGGAGTAGGGGAGATAGGGAGTAGGGAGTGGGGAGCAAAATCCTGTAAGGGCGAGGTATTTAGCCCATATCCTCACCACCCATCGAGACTCTACACTCCAAATGTCTCGCCCCACCCCACCAACCAAGAACCAAGAACTTCCTACCTAGTCCCTGCTCCCTGTCCGCTTCTCTTTTCAGCCATTCTGCGGGATATCTGGCCTAGGTAGCTTTGTTTTTTGCATTACCTTACATTCTTGTTCACCGACTGGGCTATGCATCGCCAGGATCACGGGTACCTGCCGCGAGTTGCAAAATCATGGGGTGACCGCCATCTTTATGGTACTTATCAGCCCAAGCTTGCAGCAATCTGTCCAACTCTTCAAGGGCTTCTTCGCGGCGATCGCTATCCACGTCGAAGACTTCCAAGGCACGAAACGTATCAGATCGCTCCACCACCCAACCCTGAAGCAGTTTACAGACGCGGGCAACGTCATCAAGCATGGTGAACACACGCTCTTGTTGCCCTCGAGGAGTGTAGTGATTACGGACTAGGGCAAATGTTGGAATCGAGAGAAATGGAATGTCTACCTGGACAACGGTTCCTGAGTGGAGCAGTCGAAATTTAATGTGTTCGGTCAGGGCTTCACTCAGAGCCATGCGGCGATTGAGGGGAAACTCTGCTTGGGATTTGGTGTGCAGCAGTTTAATCAGATCAGTGAACTCAAACACATCCAATAAACAGGCAGGAGGCGTATCTTCTGGGAGTTGTGCTTCCAGCTTTTCCTGTTCTTTGGGGGTCAAGTCATGTTCCCGGAGGCGTGACATGCCTGGCTCCCACGGATATTTTGCTTGCCGCATTTGTGGCA
>JBCBJE010000073.1:0-11027 GCA_038523735.1 Cyanobacteria bacterium J06626_18
CTGCCGAGGGCGACAATGTTGCCACGAAGATGGACTTCAGCCACTTCATGATTCGCACTGAGGTTCTATGCGCCTCTTGCGATGCCCACCTCGGTCACGTAGTATTGCTCAGGAGTTAGCTGCTGACGCCACTCTTCATTCGTTTTTTGAACTTTCTGAACCATGGTTGCTGCTTAAGGGTGTGCGTACTTAAAAGACTGATGACGAAACCGATTAAATTCGTAGCATTTAGTCTAATCGTAACGTAATGTAACCATTACTATCTGGCAGGTTTCTGAGTCCTGGATGCACCCTTGCTGAGTACTCTAGCTCAGGACAGTGGCTTCGCTGTAGTTGCGCAGCGGAGGCGCCTTAGAAGCTCTTCAATCTGAGTCTAGAAGTCGAAACAAAGCATGTATGATGTATACATATATAGGATTGAGTAGTTCCTTGGTGGGTCTACGAATTTGAGTGTTATGGATGCTGACAGAACTCTGAATCTTTTAGGAGCCCTGGGGCTAAGTATCGGTGATGCCTTGCAGGTTGGGACTGCAGCCAGCGCGGGCTCTGGTGGTGAAGCACCCGCTGCGCTGGTTAGCTTGGGTGCAGAACCTGGCCTCTCTATCAATGACCTACGACAGATTTTGACACTCTCGCATCCCGGCACTGTGCGACTGATCGATCGCTTGGAATCGCAGGGACTAGTAGAACGCAGAGCAGGCGCTGATGGCCGGACTTTGGCGCTCTTTCTCACAGAAGCGGGCCGCGATCGCCGCCAAGCCATTTTGAATGAACGCCGACAGCAGCTGCAGCCCCTCATCGACGTCCTCACATCGGCTGAGCGTACTCAGTTGACGACACTTCTGGAAAAGATGCTGGCAGCGATGACGACAACTGAGCAGCGCGCCTTTGCCATCTGTCGTCTCTGTGAAGAAGCGGTCTGCCCCAGCGATCGCTGTCCTGTGGAACAGGAGTATCACCGCCTAGTGGAACCATGACGAATATTCTGATTGCGTTGAGCTATGCTTCCTGCTGGGGTGTCGGCGTCACACTGACAAAGGTAGCGCTATCGGAAATTACAGCCACGACCCTTCTAATTATTCAGCTCACCGCTAGCGTGCTATTTCTATTAACAGTCGGCTATATACACGATCGCCAACTCCCGTTTGCTTGGCGACATCTAAAGCGAGGCATTGCTGGGATTTTTGAACCCGCTTTGGCCTATATGTTTGGCACAGTTGGCATCCAAATGACTACTGCCAGCAATGCCACCCTCATTGGCTCTTCTGAGGTGATTCTGACGATTCTATTCGCTGCCGTTTTCCTCGGTGAAAAGCTGACTCGCCTTAAGCTGCTGCTAGCAGGCGTTAGTTTTGTGGGGGTAGCGCTGCTGTTGTTGCAGGATGTGGATCGTGTTGGTCAAGCTTCTCTGACTGGAGACCTGCTGGTCTTGCTGGGTACCGTCTTTGCCGTGTTTTATGTTCTCTGCAGCAAAAAGCAAATTGCCTCGGTTAATCCGCTACAGCTCACCTCAGCTCAGCAGTTAGTGGGGCTGATAGCGACAGTGGTGTGTTTTGGGATGCTCGCGATCGCCAACCCTAGCTATGAAATCAGTGCTGCTGGAATTTCACTACCATTTTGGGGACTCGCGATCGGCTCTGGCATCATGCAATATGCTCTAGCCTTCTTGCTTTACCTCACAGCGCTACAAACTATCCCTGCCAGCCAAGCCGCATTCTACATCGCCCTCATTCCTGTTTTTGGTGTTGCCAGCGCCGTTCTCATCCTCGGCGAACAGCCTAGCCTAGCCCAATGGATAGGAGGATTTTTGGTCGTTGCAGCATCCTACAGTGCTAACCGGTTAAGTTCGGCATAGGGTGTGGTCGTGGGGATTTGGGTCATTTGAGGGAAGGGAAAGGGGAAAGGGGGGATTCGGCTGGCGATCGCTCTGGCTTTGCCTGTGGCCGGTGAAGGCTGCTGCGTTGCTCGAAATGGTATTAGACGTTAAAGCGGAAGAGCATCACATCGCCTTCCTGCACCACATAATCCTTGCCTTCACTGCGAAGCTGTCCCTTTTCCTTCACCCCGTTCATCGAGCCAGCTTCGACCAAATCCTTATAAGCAACCGTTTCGGCTCGGATAAAGCCCCGCTCAAAATCGGTGTGAATCACACCTGCGGCTTGGGGCGCTGACATGCCTGCATGGATTGTCCAGGCACGAGTTTCCTTCGGCCCTGTCGTGAAGTACGTCCGCAGTCCCAGCAAGTCATAGGTAGCGCGGATAAGGGATTTGAGCCCACCTTCTTCCACACCCAGCGCCTCCAGAAAATCCGCCCGTTCTTCCTCCGGCAGCTCAATCAGCTCCGATTCAACCTGAGCCGAGATAATCACGACCTCGGCCTCTTCCTCAACTGCGATCGCCCGTACCTTCTCGACCCATTTATTGCCTGCCGCCAGATCATCCTCATTCACATTAGTCGCGTAGATGACCGGCTTCCGCGTTAGCAGGCCCAAAGGCTTGATCAGCAGCTCTTCTTCTTCCGTCAGATCAACCGTGCGAGCCGTCTTGCCGCTATCCAAAACCGGCAGCAGTTTCTCTAGTACAGCTACTTCTGCCTGGATTTCTTTCTCTTTTTTGGCCTGCTTGCGCGCCCGCTCCAGCCGCTTTTCCACCTGCGCCAAGTCTGACAACGTCAGCTCCAGGTTGATGATTTCAGCGTCCCGTGCCGGATCAATGGAGCCCGCAACGTGGATGATGTCGTCATTTTCAAAGCAGCGAACGACATGGACGATCGCATCCACTTCACGAATATTGGCCAAAAACTGGTTGCCCAATCCTTCACCCTGGCTGGCTCCCTTTACCAGCCCCGCAATATCGACCAGCTCCACCCGAGCCGGAATCACCTCTTTGGAGTCTGAAATCTTTGCCAGAACCTCCAACCGTGGATCCGGCACCGCGACGACGCCCACGTTAGGTTCAATCGTACAAAACGGAAAGTTAGCAGCCTGAGCTTTAGCATTGGCCACCACAGCATTGAAGAGAGTTGATTTTCCGACGTTGGGTAGCCCGACAATTCCAGCTCTGAGCATAGCGATCGCACTAACAAGTGAGTAAACCTCTACCAGCATAGTGGATGTTTGAGGAGGCGGGATGGAAGGAGTGGGTGGGTAGAAGGGTCGACGGGTGACAGAGAACCGGAAAATGACCGTAGGGGCAGGTTCAGCCAATACCTGTCGGGAAATCCTGCCCCTTTCGCTCAAAACCTGCCCTCACCATCGCCAGCAACCAGAAATTGGATGGCTGAAGTTGTTGTGGCAGTTTCCCCTTGAAGCTATGGCGGTCAACATCATTCTTCTTGCTTTAGAACACCTGCCAAGATGAATGTGATCGCCGATTCGGCAAACTCCTCAGTCGCTTCCGAACTCTGAAACTGCCACTGGGGATTAAGGTGCTTGAGGTTATTTTCTGCATTGAAATAAAAACTTACCACGCCCATGATGTGAATCATGGTCAACCACGGGTTGAGCGGACGAAAGTAGCCTTCATCGACCCCTCTTTGCAGAAGCTCCATCCCCAAATTGATCGGGATCTCCCACCCGGTGAGCTTGAAATACTTCCCCTCATTGTTCATGGCCTCATGCAGCAAAACCTTGCCTTCATAAGGATGAGCGACTTCGTGAGCAACGGCAGCTCGAATAAATTTTCTCAACGCCTCATCGGGCGCTAAATCTTTTGACTTAAATTGCTCAACCGAAGTGAGAAAAGAAGCTGCATGACGCCTTAAAACAGCTTGATATAGTTCTTCCTTAGTGCCGAAGTAGTAGTGAATCATGGCTTTGGTAACGCCTGTATTAGCCGCGATCGGTTCAGTTCGCGCCCCGGCCAATCCATACCGCGCAAACTCTTCTTCAGCCGCATCGAGGATTTGCGCCTTCGTGGCTTCTGGATCACGGCTGGATCGAGCGGGCGATCGCTTTGATTTGGCTGACGATTTCACTACAGGTTCTTGGCATAGCGTTTCCTCGTCTAGGATACGATGCCTCCTCGAAAGCCTGCCACGACAGACTTTTAGAGAAAATTAACTAACTAGTTAGGAAGTTGCTGACAAATCCAAGACAGCCTCTTAAATTAACTAACAAGTTAGTTTAACTATTTGGTTAGTTAGCTGGCGCTACATCGTTTCTTTACCTAGAAATATGACTACAACCCTACAGAGACGTGAAACTGTCGGGCTGTGGCAGCAATTTTGTGACTGGGTTACCAGCACCGAAAATCGGCTCTATGTGGGCTGGTTCGGCGTGCTGATGATTCCACACACTATTGGCAGCCACTACCTGCTACGTCATCGCCTTCATCGCGGCTCCCCCTGTCGACATTGACGGCATTCGTGAGCCCGTCGCAGGTTCGCTGATGTACGGCAACAACATCATTTCCGGTGCAGTGGTGCCGTCTTCCAACGCGATCGGCTTGCACTTTTACCCCATCTGGGAAGCCGCCTCTTTAGATGAGTGGCTATACAATGGCGGACCTTATCAGTTCGTTATCTTCCATTTCCTCATTGGCGTTTTTTGCTACATGGGCCGTGAGTGGGAGCTGTCCTACCGTCTTGGGATGCGCCCCTGGATCTGTGTGGCTTACTCAGCGCCCGTAGCTGCTGCCTCTGCCGTATTCCTGATTTACCCTCTCGGCCAAGGCTCTTTCTCAGATGGCATGCCGTTGGGCATCTCCGGTACGTTTAATTTCATGCTGGTCTTCCAGGCAGAGCACAATATCCTGATGCATCCCTTCCACATGCTGGGAGTCGCGGGTGTGTTTGGCGGGGCGCTGTTTGCAGCCATGCATGGTTCCCTGGTGACCTCCACCCTGGTACGAGAGACCACCGAAAATGAGTCCCAGAACTATGGCTACAAGTTCGGTCAGGAGGAAGAGACTTACAACATCGTGGCGGCTCATGGTTATTTTGGTCGCCTGATCGGACGCACCAACGAAGTGATTCTGGGAACTCAGGCCAATAGCCGCTCCCTTCACTTTTTACTAGCCGCGTGGCCTGTTGTGGGCATCTGGTTCACTGCCTTAGGCATCAGCACGATGGCCTTCAACCTGAACGGGTTCAATTTCAACCAGAGTGTGCTCGATTCTCAAGGACGCGTCATTGCTACCTGGGCCGATGTTATCAATCGTGCCAATTTGGGCATGGAAGTCATGCACGAGCGCAACGCTCACAACTTCCCGCTGGACCTCGCGGCGGGTGAAGCGGTCCCCGTAGTCATGTCAGCTCCCCCATTACTGAGTTAAGCCTCGGCTTGACGCTGTAGTTGTCTTGATTGTGATAATGCCTGAATGGAAAGCTCCCATTGCAGATGAGAGCTTTTTTTATAATTTCTTCCTGCAGCAACTTCAAGTTGCGATCGCTCAGGATACCTGCCTCAATCTGTGCATTAAGTGGGCACCTCCCCCCCCCAAATGCTATCGAGAAGGGAAATGAAATTTAGATTGTCCAAAGGATACATATAGCTTGAGCCATCTAGGCTAGGACACCGAGTAGCATCCGATTGCTCAGCGTGCGGCCAGATGGCTTCGCCGTCTTGGCCTAACGGACTTGGCGACGGCTATACTTTGTGGTTCGCACAGTTCACAAAGAACTGAGAAAATCAACTACGCTAGCGTCCCACAAAGGGCGATCAACGCTGATGAGTTGCTGATGTGCTGCTTTAGGAGAAATTACGAGTTTTTTGGGGTCTGTCAAGTTGTTGAAGAGGGTTTTGATCTCATCAACGGTGGTCCATTTGTCATGCTTGCCATGGATAACCAATGTTGGACAGTGGACAGATTTGGCAAACTCAACTGGATTGTGGCTGAATCCGTTCATGCCATGCTGAATGCTGCCCCAAAACAGAATTAGTTCAGCGATGGGAAAAGCCGGCACATGCCGATAGCGAAGACGGCTTTTAGTTGCGTTTAGCATCCGTGCGAAGGGGCGTTCTAGGATGATGGCGTCAGGTGTCGCTTGTTCGACAGCGATTGCCCGCAAAATTGCGGCACTTCCCATTGAAGTTCCATAGAGAATCATGGGCGAGGGAAGACTAATTTCTCGGGCATAGGCCAGCGATCGCACCACATCCTTGGCTTCTTTGAGGCCAACCGTCACGGTATTGCCGCTTGAGCCTCCTAACCCTTGAAAATCCACTAGCAAGCAATCATATCCCAGAGATGTAAAGGTCTCAGTGGGCCTAATCAGCTGACGACTTTTCGTGCCGAAATTACTAGGAAATAGGATGACGGTGCCTTTGACCGTTGCTGCAGGCGTGGGCACTAGCCAAACTTCTAACCAGTCAGAGGCTCCGATAGGAATACGGTGAGTCGCGTAAGCCAGACCATAATCGCTGGGTTTGCGGGTGTTGCTGGGCTTGGGCACGCCAATGCCAGTCGTTCCTGGAAGACGCATATGGGTCACGTGATATGCCATCAAGTATGTCGGGCCGTTAATGCAGATCATCACAACCACTAGCCAAATCACCCAACGCCGACGGCGATGCGGTTTGAGCCAGGTCTGTTTGTGAGCAGTGGCTGACGATCTCTGGGAGAGTTTCAGCATCAAAGCCGACGCAAAGCAAACAATACTGCCAAAGATGAAAAAGGCCGCTACATGCTTAAGGGGAAAGTGCCAAAAGCTAATTAGTCTCAATTGATGCAGACCCACCAGAATCAGAGTAAGACCAGCTAAAATCGACAGCAATAGAGTCCCTGTAAAGACTAGAGACCGACGCAGGGTATTCATAGTTACAGAAACATTAACGTTCAACTAGTCTTCAAAGTGATTAACGGTTTTTTCTGACCGAGTGTTAACGCTATGTCCCCAAGCTTTGTAGGACCTTACATCTTGGCTGTCACCAAGGCTGAAGTCATGTTCTTACTCCCTCTGCTTCCTCTACTCGCTTGCTCTTCTTCAGTGTTTTAATTTCTACGCTAATCGCTTAATCCCTGAGAGTTTGGTTGATTTGGCTAACAACCTGCTGAATCTCATAAGAGTCCTGGGCTTTGGGATGATTACGGAGATAGTATTTGAGGTCTTCGCGGGCAGCATTAAGCTGGCCTTGCTGGTAGTAGATGAGGCCCCGATCGCGCCGTTCTGCCAGCGAATCTGGCAGCAGCATGAGAATTCGATCAATCACGCTGAGGGCACGCGGAATATCCTGCTGCTGCAGATAGATAACCTTCAAATTCATCAACATGCGGGCCAGGAAGGGGCGCGGACCAATGGGGTCGAGATGTTCGGGGCGGAGACGGGCGGTTTTGCCATAGAGC
Organism: Cyanobacteria bacterium J06626_18; assembly: GCA_038523735.1. GTDB lineage: Bacteria > Cyanobacteriota > Cyanobacteriia > Phormidesmidales > Phormidesmidaceae > SIO1E4. The sequence continues at coordinate 7,285 of JBCBJE010000073.1, forward strand.
TGCTTGATGCGATCGCGACAGTCCTCTTCAAACAGGATTTCGCCCTTGTGAAAAGGATCGACAAAGATCGCCATTTCATCAAGCGTGGGGCGTACTAAAAAATGTCCCGGCATGCCTACACCCGCCATGGGAAAGCCAACCCGGCGCGCTAACTCTAAATACACCAACGACAGCGTGATGGGAATTCCCGTGCGTCGATCCAGCACCTGATTGAGGAAACTGTTGCGGGGATTGTAGTAGTCTTGCCCGTTGCCCATAAACCCTTGCGCTTCAAATAAATAAGCGCTGATGGCCTGCAAGATTTTGAGGGGATACGTTTCCTCCGGCAGGCGATCACGCAGTTCCAAGGCCATGGTGTCGAACCGCTGCAGATAGGTATTGCAATCCAGCTCGGGATATTCCTCTTGAGCAATGTACAGTGCTGCCGCCGCGAGATTGATGGCATCATCGGGCTGCTGAATTTCTTGGTAGAAGCGATCGCGGGCAAGAGACTGAGTCATGGCTATCCTGAGTAGTCGCTGCCGGTACCGTACCGGAGCGCATCTACCCATCGATGGTAACGATATCGCTGCTTTTCGGGAAGCGGTTTCATCCAGGGTTCGATCGCTTGCAGCAGAGGATAGGTGGCGGTGTATCCGGCCAGGGCACCGTAGTGGGGCAGCCAGCGGGCGATCGCGCCCACACCGACCTGCGGCAACAGCTTCGCTACCAATGCCGGGTGTTTCACCGACGTACTCAACAGCGTTTTGGCCAGCGCAGGGAACTGCACCACGTCCTGTAAAAAGGGTTTGAGCGTGTCGTCGCCCAGTGCTGCCATGTCGCCAAAAATCGTGGCTAGGGTGTGATTGATGTGATCAGGCGGCAGCGACTGATGAACGCCAACCCGCATGGATTCCTGAAAGAGCCAGGTGACAGACAGATTGGGCTGGTAGGGCTGCAGCCAGTTCAGTTCGGGTGCGGCTAGGCAATCTTGGCACAGGGCTTCGTCAATGCCTTTCGTCAAGCGCGACAGGTGGCGAATCATCGCGCCAAAGCCACCAAAGCTCAGGGGGGACTGGCTGCCGCTGCTGTCGCCGACGGGCAACGTGCGTCCCCAGGGAAAATGCAGCGGACTCTCGCGGTAACAGGGAAAGAAGCCAAACAGCGCCCGCTTCACGGTTAGATCCGGCAGGGAAATCCCCTGATAGTCCGGTAGTAGCGCCCAGTAGTCGTCGAACAAGTCTTCCAAGCTGAGGCGATCGGGGTGGGCATCCAGATAGGTGAAGAGATAGGTAGTGCGACCATCCCGTGCTGGAAACGCTTCCCAAAAGTACTGGCACTGATGGCGAATGGGGGTGAAGGACACAATGAGGTCACCGGTTTCATTCTGGGTAAAGCCCTCCGCACAGGTGCCAACAACCAGGCAAATACCGTCGGGTTTCTGCCCCTGACGCGCCTGCTGTACCAAGGGTGAGAAATGTCCCATGGCGTCAAGCAGCAGTCGGGTGGTGAAGTGTTTGTCGCCTGCCGTGACGTGGACGCCATTAGGATGAACGGTTGCCGCTTTGAACGCGGTGTTTTCTACCAGCGTGCCGCCCGCTTTTAGCAACCGCTGCTTCAGCGTCTCCAGCAGATAGACAGGGTCTACGCCAATGTTAAGCACGTCGCGCACCCACAGAGGGTCACCGTCGCCAAACTGGATGCGAGCGGGGTTGTATTTGGTGGCGATCGCAGTCTCTAGTTCAGCCTCACTCAACAGGTCCAGTTCCACTAGGGACTGCAGCTCGTGCCGCGAAATATTCCACTCCTGGTCCCGGCCTCTGAGCTTACCCCGTTCTAGAACCGCCACGCGCCAACCGCGCTGGGCTAGCGTCGCGCCAATCATAATTCCCAGGGTGCCGCCGCAAATGACGACATCCCAGTCCATATCAGGAAGGATTGCTGTGTTTGTAGTCGCAACTTCGGCAGGTGTCAGGGGGCCTTGGCGATAGCGTTGCCAGCGATCGTCCACCGATCTCAAACCTTGCAAGCTTTGAGGTAAATGCGCTAGCCAGTGGGAGGTGTTTCGAGGATTTACAGAGGTCATAGGCATCGATTCAAATAAAATCAGCAATTTGGCGGAGGGTTTCAAATGTGAACACGGAAAAATAAGAGTAGGACAGTTAATGAATTGTCCTATTGGTTCAAATCAGGGCAGCATCGCGATGAAAGCATCTCAAAAGTCACTCCGTACAAATCCATTCTGGGCCTACCGGGATCCTCTGACTGGGCGGTGGATTACAGTCATGACCGCAACCCAGTTTCAACAATCGGCAGCGCATCAAGCCTTTGCGCCCCAGATGCGTCGGCCTGAGGTTAGGCAAACAAGGGCTAAAGCGACTAACCAATCCACTTTTTCGCCGCGATAGTCTGCAAAGACTCCCCAAAGATCCTAAACTTTTGTTAAGCATTTAGAGTATTTCAGGAATGGGAGTTTCGAGGATGAACGTATCGCGTCGTAGCTGGTTGACCCAACTGTTTGCGTGGGGACTGGCCCTAATTACGTGGAGCTTAGTGACTCCAGCAGCTCTGGCACTGGGTGGTCCCCAGCCCAGCCTCGGGGAGCCAGCGCCTGTCTTCACCTTACCGACGAATGCGGGCGATGGGGAAATCTCGCTGGCGGATTATCAAGGTCGCTGGGTGGTTCTCTATTTCTATCCTCAGGATTTTACGTCTGGCTGCACGCTGGAGGCCAAGCGGTTCCAGCAAAGTATTGATAAATATGAGGCACTGGATGCTCAAATTATTGGTGTCAGTGCCGACGATGTGGCTTCGCACGAAAGCTTCTGTGAGGCTGAGGGGCTAGCGTTTCCGCTGCTGTCTGATGAGAAGGGGAAGGTGAGTCGCGCCTATGGTTCTTGGATGACGGGGCGATCGCTACGCCACACTTACCTGATTGACCCAGACGGCATTCTGCAGAAGACGTACCTGGGAGTGCGCCCTGCGATTCATAGTCAGGAGGTATTGGTAGCGCTGAAGGAGTTGCAGGAGGCTTAGGATAATATCCTTATGGCAGACGCAGGCTCGGGTATCGCCTAGCGGACTCGCCAGCTCTAATCAAACCAAGAAGGGGCAGCCTTGTATCAACCACAGTCAGAAGACACCGCTGTTGAGGCAGATAGGCTCCTCTTTAAGCTACTGCGTCAACAATCTATCAGTGCAAGGGTAGAGAGAGTGTCCCGTCACTCACAGGGTATTAATGCCCTGTGTTTGTCAGGTATTAAACGACGAAATGCCAAAGCACCTCTAGCCATCATCAGAGAGAAATTCGCCACCGCAAAGCTAGGGACCATACCCCACGGTATGAAGTTTGTGGGAGAGGATGAAAAAATGTGGGTGCAGGACTCCATCACCCTTGCTAAAGACTTAGATCGCATCTTTGAAGAACATCAGATTGTTTATTACGTAACTGGCGGGGTTGCGGCCACCGTGCATGGAGAACCCCGTTCTACAGTCGATTTAGATTTAGTCGTGCTAATTGGTCGTGATGATGCTGAAGAATTGGCCGAAATACTGAGGAAACATGGGTTCTACTGCCCAAAGGGAGCTGTTGATGAAGCGGCTAGAGGCATTAGAAGAAGCTTCCAGGCAACCCATCAAGTCAGCATCGCCAATGTGGATATCTATCTGTCGGATGGTTCTGAATTTACTGAATCAGAGATGGGGCGACGAGTACGGATGGATGAGGAATTCTACGTATCTTCAGCGGAAGATACTGTTTTGCA
>JBCBJE010000074.1:0-11015 GCA_038523735.1 Cyanobacteria bacterium J06626_18
AGAGTAACGTAAGTGACTGTAGTTCTTTAGTGTTCTCTTACTATCTTCTCCAAGTTATGGCAGCCCTCGAACACTCAGAAGCTATTGAATCCCAAATCCCAGAACCCTTTTCCGCAGCATAGAGCGATAGCCCTGTACATTTCGGTCAAATATATTCTGTTGGTTAAGGGTGAAAGGGAAACGGGTTCGGGGATTTGGGTTTCAATAGCTTCTGATTGTTCGAGGGCTGCCATCACTTGGAGAAGTTCGCGCTCGAAGGTGACCTGCGCGCGGTTGGTGCGCCCGCCGTCGAAGAAGCGATCGCCCGCTTCCAGAGCCCAGATCTGCGAGTGCGAGATGTAGCTCATCAATACTCCAATCATCAATAAACCGAATCCTAAATATACGACTGGAATACCTGGGTCGGCCTTGATCTGCAGTCCGGTACTGCCCACAATGTCGGCAATGGATAAGGTAACGCCGTTGACCTCAGTTGCCATTCCCTTCCGAACCGTAGACACTAGCTGCCCCGAGTTGTCATAAACCAGTAGCGTTCCTTGCAAATCAGTTGCGACCACAGACACACCATCGCTCATATCTGGCTTAGTGGGTACCCAGGTTCCCCAGAGGCGAGCCTTGCTGTTGGTTTCAAGCTGTTGCATGGGCACGTTCAGAACAGGGCTGTTGTTCAACCGCACCTTAACACCGGCAATGCCCCAATCAGCCTGATAGAGCGTAACCCCTTTGTAGCGTAGGGGTTCGTTCACATGGATTGTTTTGCGTTGAACTTCTTCGCCGTCGACATTCAGGACAGACAGGTCAGAATAGAACTGATCGATCGCGCCTTCAGAAGTGTAGTCAATCCAAAACCGATTCACCCGCACGGCCCAATCTCTGGGAATTTGCGCTGCAGCCCAAGGTCCAGCATCAAAGATGTTGCGAACTTGGAAAACCTGCCCACTGGGTATAATTTCCTGGGCAAAAAAACCGGTCATACTGCCATAGATGGCTCCGGCCAAAATAATCAACATACTGGCATGGACGACGATGGGGCCAATTCTGCCCGCAATTCCCTTCTGGGCATATAAGGCGCGATCGCGCGTAAAAATCTTGTAGCCACGTTTTTCCAGCAGTGGCGTAATCGCGTCTAAGTTGCCTTGGGAGAGCTCGCCACTCAACGCCAATTTGTTGAACTGACGCGGCTGGGTGTAGAAATTCCAGGTCCGCGAAAACCAGCGCAGAGCGGTGAGTTGGCGGGTAAAAGTGCAGGCCGTCAGGCTGGCTCCAAACAAGATCAGCAGTGACAGGTACCACCATGTGCGATAGACGTGATCCAGTCCTAGTGTGAGCAGTAGCCTCCAGTCCAGGAAACCAAACAAGGCTGGATCCTCTGGATAGTTAGCCTGATAAAAGGCCAGTGATTCTCCCTGCTCGATGACGGTCCCGGTGATGCTGGCAATCGCAATGACGAGGAGGAGGGCAATTGCTAGTTGCAGGTTGGCTAGCACTGGCAGCAATTCTCGCTTCCAATACCGCCGCGCCCAGAGTCCGATAGACATGATGTTTGAAGAAGCCATACGATGTCGATTTTGAATTTTAGATTTTGGAATTTGGAGTTTATAGGGGAAAAGTAAAGTGCGTTTGTGGGGAGGGAAAAGGTTAAAGGGGAAAGAGTGGATGTTGGCTGTACCGCTACAGACTGGTTGGGTTTGCAGGATTTGGATGGTGGTTGGGTTGGCGATCGCTAGACGAGTTGGCCTGGGGCAAACCGAAGGAGTAGGGAGAAGACGCCGAAGCCTACGAGTAAAATGCCGCTGGCGGGGGTGATCCATCCTGACCAGCGTCGTAGTTCTAAAAAGCGCTTGATGGTGGCTGTGAAGCTACCGGCCAACACTAAGGGCGATACATAGCCCACGGTATATGCCAGCAGCAAGACTGCGCCCAATACCGGATCTCCCGTTGTTGCAATCCACGCTAGCAGCGTTGCCAATACAGGCGTGCTGCAGGGAGAGGCTACAAGCCCAAACGTCAGCCCCAGTAAGTAACTTTTTAGAAAGACCGGCATCCCTTGATTCAGAAAATCCCAGTCGCCTGAGCTAGGTAGAGGCAAGGGCAGTGCTTCCAGCAGGTTGAGCCCCATCAAAATTGCCAACACACTCACAATGATGGGCAATCCAATACCAATTTGCCCGTATATGCCTCCAAGAACCCCCGCGACAAGTCCTAAAGCCGCCAGTGTCGTCGCTAGGCCCAAGGCAAACCAGATCGATTGTGAAACTGATTGAACCCGGCCCTCTGCCTCATACCCCCCCATGTACCCCACCATGATGGGCAGCATTGAGAGCATACAGGGGGTCAAGCTGGTCAAGAGACCCGCCACACAGACGATGCCGACGCTCAATAGTGAAATACTGGTTAGCTGGTTTGCTACCAGTTCGTTGGCATACTGACTCACCTCGTACAAACGAGTTTGAAAGGTTTCTAACATCTTGGCTGCAGTATCGGACAGAGGCGATCGCCCCGTTTATTTCTTTAAGTATTCTATCGAGTTCTCAGGATTGGGGATTGGGTCATCGTTGATGTTTGGTGGGTTTGGGGCGAGGCATGTGGAGCACAGGGTCTTGAGGTGTCGTAAGCATACGGACCAAATACCTCGCCCTTACGGGATTTTGCTCCCTCCACTACCCACGTCCCTAACCCACCACACCCTCCTCGGCAAAAGGCAGCGCTACTACATTGTCTTCTCTAATTTCACGCGCTACACGAGTCAGCAGTGCAGCTGAAACCAAGCTGGCAATCATGGAACTACCGCCATAGCTGAACAGTGGCAAAGGCAGTCCGGTCGTAGGCAAAGCTCCGACAGTGACGGCGATGTTAAGGACGGATTGGCCGACTAATAGAACCATTGCCCCCACCGCAACTAGGCGTTGCAGGGAATGGTTCGCGCGTAGTGCGATCGCGGTGGCCAAGGTAGCGTACCCCAACAGCAACATTAGAAAGAAGGCGCTACCCAAAAAGCCAAATTCCTCGGCATAGACGGCAAAAATAAAATCTGTGTATTGAATGGGGAGGTAGAACAGTTTTTGCTGGGAGAACCCAAAACCGCTGCCAAACAGCCCACCAGAGCCGATTGCTAGCAGACTCTGAATTAGCTGATAGCCACTGCCCGTTGGGTCAGCCCAGGGGTTGAGAAAAGCAGTCACACGCTCTCGCTGGTACGAGTTCACACTGAGGCTAAGAGTGGCTGAAAGCAATCCGCCCATCACTGTGAGCCCCAGCAAACGATAAGGAAGACCTGCGGCTAAGGCAACTAACCAAAGGCAAAGCCCAAAAACTGCTGCGGTGCTCAAGTTGGGTTGGAGCAGGATCATCGCGATCGCGCTTGCAAACAACCCTAGCCAGAGCCCCCGACCTGACCAGGACAAACTTGGCCAGCGGCTAAACAAACGAGCAGATTGGAGGATCAGGAGCGGTTTGAGTAACTCCGAGGGTTGGATCAGGAATGGCCCCAGGGGTAACCATCGCGTTGCCCCGTTAATAGTGATCCCTAAAGACGGTATTAATGTCAGGCACAGGAGTCCCAACGTCAAAAAGAAGGCCATCCCTGAGCGCTTCACTAGTTGAGTAATCGGTTGATGCACTACCCAATTAAAGGCAGACATTCCGAGAAAGGCCCAGAGCAGCTGAATCGCGAGATACCGCCAACCTGCCCCCGTTTCTGCCAAAGAAATAGGATACGAAGCTGAAAAAAGAGTAATCAGACCAATTGCCAGCCATACGAGCGTCAGCCAGCGAATCAGGCGTGCTTCCTGTGACCAATGCATTGTGGCAGGATCCAGAAACGGGAAGAGATGCCATAGAGAAGAATTGCTGGACTTAACACTCATCACTATCAGATTGGGTAGCGTTGCAGGTTTTCGCAAGTTTCCTGCAAATATTTCGGCAAGTATATCGAACTCTTCACAGAATCGAACGCTTCATAAGCGGCCTTACCGAGGTATGGGCCATCACCAAATCTGCTGTCAAAACAAGGCGGCCTTAGAACCGCTCATAAAAATGTAGGCCACGGTTCACCCATGACCTACCCAAAACACTCACATTACCCAACTTGAATTGAACGTAGGGCTTACTTGAGACCCGTATTGAGTCCCTGACGCCCCGTAGCAAGTTCCACTTTGACAATTTTTCCACCCATTTTTTGGATACGCTGCTGCTCACTGAACCAATTGTCATAAGGCACCAGCTTGGTGAAATAGGTGTTCTGCAATTCCCGTTGGGTACGAATGCGGGTTTGGCTAGGAACACAGGCCGTAATCTTAAACATCCGCATAGCTATCTAGTTCTCCTTACCCAATCAACAGCATTTAACTGAAACGAACTTGATTAACCACTATTACCAGCAATAGGCTAAAGCAACCAAGCTACCTGAAAGGCAGTTGTAACCACCTCTTAAAACATCTCCCGCAGAAAACCGATGTCTCAAGCCAATGCTAAAGACGGGGAAACCCGTTCCTCAACACTCGCCCCAGACAGAGACTCTGCGGGAGCGCATCTTAAATGATGAATAGACGACGAACGTTCTTAAGATTGATACTTAGCTCAGACCAGAGCAGATGTAATCAAAGTAAACGCCCATTTCCTTACCGGCATCAGCACCAACTAAGCTGGCGGTGACTTCTTTCATGGCCTGAATTGCATTGACCGTTGCACCAACGGGCACACCCAAGGAGTTATAAGTCTCTTTGAGGCCATTCAGCACGCGCTCATCCAGGATGGAAGGATCGCCAGCCAACATTGCGTAGGTGGAATAACGCAGGTAATAGTCCAAGTCACGGATGCAAGCAGCGTAACGACGAGTCGTGTACATGTTGCCACCGGGACGAGTGATGTCGGAATATAGCAGCGACTTAGCAACCGCTTCCTTAACAATCTCAGCGGCATTAGCGCTGATGGAAGTTGCCGCACGAACACGGAGTTCGCCAGTCTGGAAGTAAGCCTTCAGCTTATCCATGGAAGAACCATCAAGGTACTTACCCTGGACATCAGAAGCATTAATGACAGAGGTAATTGCGTCTTGCATGAGTTGATTTCCTTAAACAAAGTGTCCTTACTAGGATTGAAAACGTGCGTCAGCTTGGGCAGCCTTACTGCATAGCGCCGACGACATAGTCAAAGTAAGCCGATGCTTCAGCCGCATCTTCACTAGAGAGAAGGCCTGCAGCAACGCCTTTCATGCAACGAACAGCTTCAGCCACAGCCGGGATGGGGGTACCCAGAGAGTTGTACATCTCCTTGACGCCGACCAAACCAATCTCTTCGATAGGGGTTACATCGCCTGCAACCACACCATAGGTGATGAGACGCAGGTAGTAATCCATGTCACGCAGACAGGTTGCAGTCATTTCTTCGCCATAAGCGTTGCCGCCGGGAGAAACAACGTCGGGGCGCTTCTGGAAGAGCTGATCGCCAGCTTGCTTGACGATGCGCTCACGCGATTCGGTCAAAACCTGAGCGATGCGCAGACGGCGCTCACCCGTAGTAACGAATCCCTTGATGCGATCTAGTTCACCGGGGCTGAGATAACGAGCCTCAGCATCGGCATTCACGATGGACTTCGTGACAATGCTCATTTGATGGATTCCTCCAAATATGTAACCAGGGTTTAGGTGATAACGGGTATCCACTAAATCTTAAGCAGCCAGCGACTGCCTTCAGAGGCATTGGCCATACTCAAGGCCGCCAACTACTGATATGACCGCGTACAGCAGGCTTTCGAGCATCCAAGAGACTGCGAAGATTCCCTCAATTGAATCATTACAGCCTGTAAGACCAGCTCTAAAGCCTTTAACACAGGCATCTTCCGGAATTATTGTCCGGTATTTGCTTCGTCTTCTTAGGGGAAACGAAACACTTTGTAACATTCTTCCTCAGCTTTCTAGGGTGGTCAAGTGACCAGCCTTTCAAGAAATCTTTACAACTCAAAGCAACCAAAAACATAAGAAGGCGGCGATCGTCGCCTTCTTAACGCCAACCACTGTTTCGACGACGACGATGACTGGGCGCTGCAAAAGGTATCACACAGGTTGTGCGAGCCCTTTTCGCGGCGCCCTAATTGAGCCCTCAAATCGAGTGGCTATTTATTGATTTGCTGGGCTGCTAATAGCGTCCGCCATCAGGGGCAGCTCGGCTCCGTCCATAGGCGAACTCACAGGTTCAAAGCTAGGCACAACAACATCATCGCTCTGTCGCGTGAGCTGGTTGTACAGCCGCTCGGTGTTGGGGAAGTTCGCAGCTGGCAGCGTCGGGAAGCGACGATAGGGAACCGTATCCTCGCCAAAATACTCCCCGTACTCAGAGCTGTTGACCATGGCTCGAATAAAGCCCCGAATGCCCTGAGTCGCTAGGATCTGGTTGTACTTCCGGATTTCAGCCTGATTTGCCGGTGCCCGCCCTAAGAAGTGCTTGGTACCCAGCTCAATCACTTTCGTGTTGGGGTAAGGGGCATAGAACTCCTTCAGATAGAGCTGTGAACAGCCCAAGCCTTCAATGAATTCCTTAAGATTAATTTCACCGTTAGCAACCTGGCTTTCCAAAGATGTGAACTCATCCTTGACGATATAGGGAGCAATATCCCGCTCGAAGATTTGCCGATAAGCCGCCTGCAGCACAAGCTTTACAGCAGCCTTGTCAGCCAGGCTCGTGAGCTTGAATATCTTCGTCTGCTCCCGTTGACGATTAACCCCTTGGCGAATGCGAGATTGGACCTCTGGCTGAGGTCGAGATGTCGGGACCGCACCGAGTTCCACGAAACGCGGTGTAATATCCGGTGTCGGTTGAGCCATCCCCTTCTCAGCCAGCGTGCCTACACGCATACTGCGGAGTGAAACTCCAGCAGGCGTTAGATAGCGCTCGTAGGGTACCGTGTCTTCGCCAAAAGATTGGTCGTATTCAGGGCTGTTGATAAGGGCATCAACCAGCGCATAGAATCCCTTCTTAGCGCAGATATCAAAGTACTTGTTGGTTTCGTTACGGCCATAGGTGGGACGACCCAAAAGCCGACGGTGGATGTATTCGACCGCCTTCATGACATACAGCGAAGACCAGTACATCTTGCGGAAGACTTCTGATTTCGCTAGGGCCCGAATGAATTCCCGCACAGTGATATCGCCATTCTCCAACCGGATCTCAGCCGTTTTTAGGCGCTGGCCGTCATAAACATCGCGCCCGAATACCTGGCGGTAAGCCGCTCTGATCACGGCTTGAGTTGAACTTTCTGAGAAGCGAACACTCGCCCCAGTGCTGCCTGTTGCCGGTATCTGGTCAAGCTTGAAGACCTTAGGTCCCAGTGAACCGGGTTTTTGAGGACGAGCAGCTGGGTTGCTCAGCTGGTTGTCGATACCAGCTCCGCGGCGGATCAAAATACGACGGGTGTCTTTGTTGAAGAAAGCCGGACTGTTACTGGGGTTGCGAGTCTCTTTCGGGAAAATAGCCCCGAACTGAATTTCGAGCGGATCATTGCCAGAGCCGTAGGGATGCTGATCGGGTAGCGGCTGCTCGTAAGCCGCAAACAGTGTGACAAACTGGGGCACTTTTCGGAACGGCGCACTGTAATTGAACAGATCACGCTGGGGTCCCCAGTTGCGACATTCTTGAGCTTCTTGTCCCAAGCCGCGTAGGTAGGGGACGGTCTCTTCGCCAAAGTAGTCTGAGTACTCGTTGGAATCCACCAGTGCATCGACGAGTGCCGCAAGGCCGCCACTAGAGACAACCGCGAAGTAGCGCTGCACCTCTTCCCGTGAGCTTGGAGCCCGACCCAAGATATGACGGAAGGCTAGCTCGAGTGCCCGGCTGTTGATGTAAGGCTCAAAGAAATTCTTGCGGTAGAGAGGGGTCTTACAGAGACGACGAATGAACTCCTTCATGGAGATCTCGCCGTTCTTCACCTTCGATTCCAAATCGGAAATGCTTAACGAGTAAGCTCGCTTGATGTCGCGCTCAAAGACTTGCCGATAGGCTGCCTTCACGACATCGTTTTTCTCAACAATTGATAGCCCTGGCTTCATGGCATACTTCGGACGCCGTTCGGCGGCGTTGAAGTAAATCTGGGGCAATTGAAGCCCTTGCAGGTCAGTTGACGATCGCTGCCGCAGCTTATTAGAAGGTGCAGGTGCCTTGAACTCATCAATCATCACGTCAAAATACTGGGCCACAATCTCAGTTGCCTCAGCATCGGCCTTGAAGTAGCGCAGGGAAGCCTGACGCATCGTCTGCAACGCCACAATCGTTGCAGACGAAGAGCAAGCATTCTCGATGATTTCGCGCAGACCCCGAACATTCACAGAGATGATATTGGGATCGCCCGCCACGATCGCATAAGTCAGGTATCGCAAGAACCAGCTCATATCGCGTAGCGACTTCTGCATATTGCTGGGACCGTAGCGACTCACGTTGATCGGTCGAAATCCCGGTGGAATTACACCAGCACCCGATGTACTAAAGATTGAGAAGACACCGCCCAAGAAGCCGCCGCCATTGCCACCATCATCAAGATAAGTGGCAGTCCCTAACTTAGCTGCCTCTTGATCATCCAAGACCGCACCGGCCATCGTCATCTGAACCTCTTCAGGTTCCTGACGCTCCAAATAGGATAAAGGCGAGCCGCCTGTAAAAATGCGGTTGGCTGCTTGCGAAACAATCAGCTCCGAATAACGAGTAATCGCCTCAGCGATCGCGACCCGCTTGGTCCCGGAGTTAAAGAAACTAGTTAGTTCCTCGAGTTCGCCCTTGCCCATGTAGCGATCCTGCTGTTCAGCTTGGGAAATCGTCGCAACTGGCAGAGTTTGATACAGCTGGGGTCGCGCTACACCGCCACCACCACTAGCTTTTAGAGTCATTCCTTCTCAACGGCTCCCTAACTCAATTTTCCTAAAAATCGCACTGAACCAGACGCCTGGCGGCAGACACAGCAGCTAGCCGAACCAAGAGTTAGAAAAAGCCTAACTCCGCGCTGGCGTAGTAACAAACCTGAAGCCCATAAAGAGCGTCATGCATCTACCGATTCAGAGTAAAACGATTCGGCGTCGAGACATTCCTATTGTTAAAAACTGTTAGTAATAACAATCCTGCTATCTCATACCCGACATCCTACAAGGAAGCGGTCTTTCAGATGAGAGCCCAATAAAGTTTTGTAACAACCTCTATCTCGACACATCGGTTTGTTCTGATGTGTTTATCGATGCGCTCAAGCGCCAAGTTTATTTATGTGGAATCAGCGCAACTCAATCGTTAACGTATTGTTACCGTGATATGATCTGCTGTGGTTTAGGTGCTTGCCTACACAGGCAACTCAGTGCCCGAGCCCTTGTATGCTTGACTGGATAGACTGTGTGGAAACTCCTTCGAGTAACCATCTGCCCAACGCGGCAGAAAATTCTGAGCCTGTGTCGATCCCGTCATCTAATCCGATGTCGGACTACTATCGACTTCAAGCACGGCTGCTAAGGGTAACGGTGATATTTTCAGTCGTCATCTTTGTCAGTGTTTGGTTGAGCTACTCGTTGCACGTTGCTCTCAACTATTTGATTGGCGCGTGCGTCGGTGTGGTTTACTTGAGGATGTTGTCAAAGAACGTCGAAAGGCTTGGAAGCAGTTCCGGCGGTATTTCAGGCGGTCGTTTAGCACTAGTGGCACTCTTAATTCTTGTTGCTAGTCAATGGAACCAGCTGGAAATTATGCCCGCTTTCCTTGGCTTTTTGACCTACAAAGCAGCTCTCATCGGTTACACACTGTGGGAAGCATTTCCGAGTGATTGAGAACATCACTTTGTCAAACGCCAGTTATGAGAGTCTATCACTGTTTTTCTGGCAGGTTCTTGTATAAACCTTAAGATTGGCTAGAGATGACTAATTTTATGCCGATTCCAAACCTGTTGGCTGAGCTAGAAGTCGGCCAGCATTTTTATTGGGAAGTCGCTGGTTTTAAGCTGCACGGCCAAGTGTTTCTGACCTCTTGGTTTGTCATCGCGCTGCTGGTAATTTTTTCGCTGCTAGCAACGCGGAAGGTGGAGCGCATCCCATCAGGTTTGCAGAACTTCATGGAGTACGCCTTGGAGTTCATCCGCGACCTTGCAAAGGGACAAATAGGGGAGAAGGAATACCGTCCTTGGGTTCCTTTTGTCGGAACACTTTTTCTGTTCATCTTTGTCTCTAATTGGTCCGGTGCGTTGGTGCCCTGGAAGTTGATTCACATTCCAGGTGGGGAATTAGCGGCTCCCACAAATGACATCAACACAACGGTAGCCCTGGCGCTGTTGACTTCTTTGGCCTACTTCTATGCAGGGTTGAGCCGCCGTGGATTGGGCTACTTTGCCCGCTACATTGAGCCCACGCCAATCCTGTTGCCAATCAATATTCTGGAAGATTTCACTAAGCCCTTGTCCCTGAGCTTCCGTCTCTTCGGAAATATTCTGGCAGACGAGTTGGTGGTGGCTGTTTTGGTCTTGCTAGTACCCCTGTTTGTCCCCCTGCCGGTGATGATTTTGGGTTTGTTTACAAGCGCCATTCAGGCACTGATCTTCGCTACGCTCGCTGCCGTTTACATTGGCGAGGCAATCGAAGGGCACGGTGAAGAAGAGCATGGGTAGTCCCCGAGGATTACCCAGAGTCCCCTAAGTTGATGCATCAACCTTTGAATCTGCATCGACGGTTAGAGGTCTAGCGGATCATTCCGATGGACCCATTCTAAAGAGCAAGCCACCTGGCGAGTTCATTTCTATCGCTGTTATTTCAACTCACTGAGGTAAAGACATGGAACCGATTGTTGCTGTTGCGTCTGTTATTGCTGCTGCTTTGGCTGTAGGATTGGCGGCTATCGGCCCTGGCATTGGTCAAGGAACTGCTGCTGGTCAAGCGGTAGAAGGGATCGCTCGCCAGCCAGAGGCAGAAGGTAAGATTCGGGGCACGCTGCTGCTGTCCCTAGCATTTATGGAAGCCCTGACTATTTATGGTCTGGTGGTTGCCCTGGTGCTGTTGTTTGCT
>JBCBJE010000075.1:0-10976 GCA_038523735.1 Cyanobacteria bacterium J06626_18
AAACGCTTTCTGGAACTCAATAAACTCCAAACCGAACTGTCTAAACAATCTGATTGTTCGGACATCTAAAACTTACAAGAGGAATTGGCATCAGGAAGGACCAGTTTTCAGCCACTTTTTCACCGAAACGTTTACTGGTCTAAAGGTGGCCAATAACTGAGAGAGTGTGACATTAAGATAGGGGGTAGGATTATTGGGAATAAGCTTATGGCAGTTTCTCTGAGTGCCTCAGAGGAAGGTCGCAAGAAGATAGATCAACGCCGCCGCGAAAAAGGTTGGATGGCGACCGATCCTAGGTGGTGTGAGGCAGCTTATACCTCGCCAAAAACACTGACGCGATTTAGACGCGGTCAGCCCATTCAGCAGGACACTTTTATCAACATTTGTCAGGCTGTGGGAGTTGCTTGGGAGGACGTCGTTGATAGAGGGCTAGCATCCCCCTCTGTGTCGATTCAGTGGGAGCTGAGGATAGAGGCTGATGATGACCTTAAGGATGCGATTTTTGATCTGATTAAGAGACATTCGGGGGATGCAAATTTGACTCTACGTAAATTAGAAAAAGGTAGCCTAATCTTTGTTCTCGAAGGGTCTTTGGAAGGGTTCGAGCGAATGAAGTATCTATTTAGTGAAGGATTGATATCAACGCTAATGGATGCTCAAATTCTCAGCGTGCGAACCAGAACTGCAGATCAACCTGTTCGTTTAGGGAACTGGTTACGCGGTAACTTTGAAGTAGGCTGGCAGCCTCCTGCGCTAGCCCTTACCAGAGCCTTGACGGCAACTGAGTCAAGTTTTGAGGGCATTGGTAACATCCTCTGTCGAGCCAAAATGATTGCCCTCGAAACACAAACCAGTGACTTGACAATCCAGCTGCTAATACAGCTCGCCTCTCAGGAACAAGATATGGTAGACATTGCCATTCAAGTTCATCCGGCTTATGGTGTCGTCTATCTACCCTCAGGATTACAACTGGCCGTGATAGACCCTATGAGTGGCCTGTATGAAGTTGTTGAAGCCCTAGATCAAGACAATTGGCTGCAGTTGAATATCGCTTGTGAGCGGGGGGAGGAATTTAGGGTCAAGGTGCAGCTCAGTGACGTTGTGATTACCGAGGACTTTGTCGTCTAACCGCTCTCACTATGTGGGATGGCATCATGTCGAAGCGGATTGTCCTGACATTTCTGGAGAAGAGCGAGAAAGGATATCCAGTTAGCTTGAATATCCAGCTGAACGCTCATAACAGGCAGGCATCCCATGAAGTCACTCAGGTCATGGGGATGCTCCCGCTGATACCTCAGTCGCTACAAGCAGCCCTCCAAAGCTGGCAGTTGCCCTATCGGAAAATGCTGGCGTCAAGGACCCATCGCATGATCATTAAAACCGATTCTGAGAGGCGATTTTCTTGGCCTGACAAAGCTAAAACGCTTAATGCGGAGCTCAATCACTGGCTTAATTCTGGGGGGCAAAGCTGGCAAAAGATCCGCGATGCCCTGCTACAAGCGCTGAGCCAGGATGAAGAGAACCGAATTTTCTTGCAAACTGGAGAAGTTGAGCTGCAACAGCTTCCCTGGTCTGCCTGGAATGTGTTTGATCGCTACTTTCCTAAGACAGAAGTGATCCTCAGCCCACCTGAAATCTGTCAGCCAGCCCTGGGGGCAAAGGCTCAGGATCGGCAGCGTTTCAGGATTCTGGTCGTGTTGGGTGATCGCGATCAAATCGATCTCAAGCTAGATCGTCAAATGCTCCAGCGATTGGAGCGAGCAGGCGCTGATGTTCAATTTCTCGATGAGCCCGACCGGCAGACCTTTTTAGATGCCCTTTGGGATGAGCACGGGTGGGATATTTTTTATTTCGGGGGTCACAGCGGTGAAGGCTTGATTGGCCTCAATCAGGAACTGCGCTTAGAGCCTAATACAGACTTCAAGTATGGTATCTGCAAGGCGATCGCGCGCGGGCTGCAGCTGGCTATCTTTAACTCCTGTGATGGGCTAAAACTGGCCAATGAGCTGGCTCGCCTGAATCTACCCCGGAGTATCGTCATGCGTGAGCCAGTACCCGACGAAGTGGCCCAGGATTTTTTAGTCTTTTTTCTGACAGCCTTTGAGCAGGGTCGCCCTTTGTCCGTTTCTGTGCATGAGGCACGTCAAAAGTTAGAGGATGCTTGGACTTATAAATATCCGGGCTGCGGCTGGTTACCCGTGGTGTTTCAGCATCCGAGCATTGCGTCGCTTACGGACCTGCCCCAACCGCCGTCGGAATCATCTTCAGAGCCACTATCGCCGCCGCGCCCCCGCTTAAACTGGTGGACCGTTGCTGCTGTCAGCCTAATGGTTACGAGTTTAGTAGTGGGGATAAGGTCTTTAGGCGTGCTGCAAAGCTGGGAGCTAGGGTGGTTCGACCAGCTGATCCGATTACGACCAGCTGAACTATCTGATGAGCGCATTGTGATCATTACGGTGGGTGAATCAGATATTCAATACCAACAGCAAAATCAGATGGGGGGGCGGGGGTCTTTGTCGGATGCTGCTTTGGCTCAGCTCTTGCAAAAGCTGAAGCCCCATCAGCCGCGTGTGATTGGCCTAGATATTTACCACGACTTTGAGTATGAGCCTCAGCTAGCGAATCAGTTAGTTTCCGACTCACGCTTCATTGCTCCTTGCAAGGTCGGGAACGCTAGGGCTGAACCCGATAGCATCGCAGGCCCGCCGCAGATTCCTACCGAGCGATTGGGCTTCACTGATTTTCCGAGCGACCCCGATACAGCTATCCGCCGTCAACTAATCGGCATGGCTGCTGATCGAACTGGGTGCTCTACCCAATATGCGTTGAGTTCAAGAGTGGCACTGGCCTATCTCGGCCCAGAATATGCTGTTAGCCGCCAACCGGGTGGCACGCTCACAATCGGCGCTACCTCCTTTCCCAAACTGCCGCACACTGCGGGAGGATACCAACTAGATCCAGACAATGCCAATGGATACCAAATCCTGGTTAATTATCGTTCTCAGAGTCCCCGTCAAGTCTCTCTCGAAGCTGTTTTAAGGGGAGAGGTGGATGATCATCTGGCCGATTGGGTGCGCGATCGCATTGTCCTAATTGGGCTTGGCAACCTCATAAAGGACTCGCACTTAACGTCTTATAGTCATGGTGCTTACCCGGAAAGAATGTTGGGAGTCGAAATCCACGCTCAAATGACCAGCCAGATTTTGAGTGCAGTTTTGGATCAGCGACCCCTGCTTTGGTGGTATCCGGAATGGCTGGAATGGATTTGGATCTATAGTTGGTCGCTTCTGGGAGGCGCTATCGTATGGCGATTTCGATCAGTTTCCAGGCGTAGCCTCTCCATCGGAATAGCCGGTGTTGGTCTATCAGGAATCTGCTTTATGGCCCTATTGTGGGGGGGATGGTTGCCGTTGGTGCCCGCTGTATTGGGGATTTTCAGCACGAGCGGTGTTTCTGTCCTTTACCTCAGATTATTGAAGAGTCGGCACTATCATTGACACAAGCGATCCTGATCTCATTCAAACAGCTAAGGATTTGAGTTATCAGCTCTAGAGTGGAGGTAACCGCAGTGAAACGTATGCTCCTGGTGTCGGGGTTCTGGATTGTCTGTGCACTTTATCCGCTCCAAGCCGCGTTGGGAGAGTTATCTGAGTCTGAGATAGGCCGTTCCAAGGATGCCGAGGATATTTTTAGCGCCGACGGTAATCCCCCGGATCGAGCTTCTGGTGGAGGGCGGGGGACTTGTGTAGAACAGCTGATAGCCATTGTTCCAGGTTCCCCATTGGCAGATTGCAATGCAGTCGATGCCGGTTTAGAGTCGTACTCCAAATCCTATTTAGCTCAAACAGTGAGCCAGTCTCCTACGATTTGGATATTTGTTCCCGAAGAATTTCGATCAGCCCCCTCAGCAGAACTTGTCCTACTTGATGAGGATGAAAATCTGCTTTGGCGAAGCTCACCAGAACCTTTTCAAATTTCTCAGGACCGAGGCATTATCCACCTCCAGATTGCCTATCCGCTGGAGTCAGAACGCACCTACCGATGGTTGTTCACGATTACCCTTGACCCCGACGACTTCAATCGAAATCCTACTGTTGGAGGACTGATTGAGCACACACCTGCCACCGGAGACCTGCTTGAACTGATTGAGAGCATACAAGCTCGGCCCGATCAGATTGATGCGATTTACACTCAGCACGGAATCTGGCACGACGCCTTAACACTGTCAGGCGAACAACTGAGTCTAGACCCAAACAATGAAGCATTCAGAAATGCTTGGTCAACTTTACTTGCGTCTGTAGGGTTGAGTGAACTTGCGGATGTTCCGATCGCGAACTGTTGCAGTAATGCTCCCCTGTAACCATGGCAGAAAGCAGAAGGCAGAAGGTGGGGTGTTCATTTTGATGGCAATCTGGCCACGTTTTCCACGCTGGTTTCGGTGGGCAAGGCTATTAGAGCCAGCCTCCTACCATCACAAAGGGAGCCCAATAGTAAGGCGCTCGGTAGCCTGGTATTTTCATCAACTGCAGCTGCGCCTGACGGAGGGCTTCGGCTCGCGTGACTGGAGCATTGGGATCAGTCAGCGCTTGGTAAAACAGGCGCATCAGGGTGGCTGTAGATTGATCTTGAATGATCCAGAGTGAGGAAAGGGTACTGCGGGCACCTGACTGAACGGCAATGCCTGCTAACCCCAGAATGGCACGGTCATCCCCCGCAGCGGTTTGACACGCGCTGAGCACCAGTAGCTCCAGAGGAGCTGAAACATCGCCCCCACGATTTTGGAGGATGTTGCTCAGATTGAATACGTCAATTCGGTCATCCCAAGCAATGATGTAGGTCTCTCTAGGGTCCGAACTGAACAGACCGTGAGTGGCAATGTGGACGATGGGCGTTGCCTCTGTAAGAATTTGCGTTTGTAATGTTTGACGCGTAAATTGGGCATTCAAGAATCCATCTGCAGACATAGACTGCTGCAGCTGTTCAAGTTCTTCTGAGACATAGAGCAAATCCCCAAAATTCCGATGATGGGGGAAGACTTCTGGGTTGTCAGACTGAAAGTCTGAAATGCCAAAGGCTTGAACGCGGAACTGATTTTGAGCTAAGGCTTCGGGCTTGAAGAGCAGAGAGTTAGGCGTCAGAGCGATCGCATACTTCTCAATTAGATACTGCTGACCGTTGTAGAGGGATGCCATAGGGACGCTCCGCAACAGGCCGTCTAGAACAAACACGAGAGTATTGGCTTGACTTTGCGCTAGCAAAGATTCCACGGGGCGAATCACCCAGTCATAGACTTGCTCACCCATCACTTTGCCTTCGGTTGAAGGATACCGATTGCCCAGCTCCCGTCGCAAAGTTGTTAGGGTAGCCTCGACCTGTTGTTTAGTGATGGAAGTTGTGTGGAGGATCAAATCCTCAGATTCCGGCAGCTTTAAGATCACGACTAGCTGATCCGGTAGCGTGATGAGGTGAAAAATAGCTGCCGAAGGATCTACACTCGCTTCGCTGAGTTGGACCCGCTGGCTTAGGGTGCAATTCAGATAATTTTCTAGTTCTGCCAGCTGCAAATCATCAATGATTTGAATGGCCAGCGTCAGATTTGACTGGCTCGGTGAACGATTTGAATCAGCATTCACTAGCAAACTGATCAGTCTGCGATAGACGGGTTCAACGTTGTCTCGAAAGGAAAACTGAACTTCCGGATCGACCAGGAGTAAGTCATTGCGAGTCACCTTGAGGTTGTCAATCGATCGGCTGTAGGCCGCGATCGCCCCGGCGATGTCCCCCTCTGCTTCTAACAGACGTCCGAGCTGCCATTCCCAGCGATAGCGAATTTCGGGGGCACGAATCGTTTCAATGGCCGCTAGAGCTTGCTCAGTCAGAGCTTGGGCTTCTGTCCACTGTTGCGTCAGTTCGTAAAGCTCACCCAACTGTCCTAACGCGTGGGATTGTGCTCTCTGGTCAGAAAGGTGTTCGGCTTGCTGCAGTGCTGTAGCCAAGAGTTGTCCAATCTGTAATGAGGAGGTTTCTGCTGAATGCGGATGTTCAAACGCCGATGGGTTGTCCGGTCGAGCGCGCAGAAAGCGCTGACACGAAACGGCTGCAACCGCAGCGGACTGCAGGCAGAGCAAACTTTGGGCCAAGTTCAAATGGGCATACACAGCGGAGCGGCCTGGGGGCAGAGTTTTCAGCCCTGTTTGAATTTCAGGCAAGAGTGCTAATGCTTGTGTCTGTTCGCCGATTTCAATGAGCAGACTGAATTGATTCAGCTGAGCCCGGATTTTGGGGTTGGGGTCTTCAACAATCGCGGCCTGCTCATAGGAGTTTAAGGCTGCTTGGGTGAAGGTTTGTGCCTTTTCCTCATCACCTATAGCAAGCGCCCGGTTTCTCAGCACCCGATTCGTGTTCCCCAATTCCAGAAAAGCTGAACTTTTAGTCCTCGGGGTTGTTGTTAAGGCTAGACTTCGCTCCAGGGTTTCTTGAGCTTCATCCAGTTTCCCGACTCGCCGGAGGGCACTCCCGAGCTGTCGCAAACCGGTTGCTTTGAAGTCAGAATCGGCTGATTGTTCTAATCTTTGACTGACCTGCAGCAGCAGGGACTCACTTTGAACGGCTAATCCCAGCGTTTGTAGAGCTTTAGCCTGATTAAGTAAGCTGCCGATCGCCCCGGTCTCATCTTTAGCTGTGGCATAGGCTGAAGCCGCCTGCTGCCAGACCTCTACAGCCTCCTCTAATTGCCCTTGGGACCACAAGAGGCTGCCTCGATGATTCAGGGCTCTCGCCAAAACTGCGGAGTACAGAGACGTATCGAACTCTGCCGCCAAGGTATCCAGCAAAGCAAGGCTTTCAGAGATCGTGTCCTCTGCAGCCAGCCACTGCCCTAGTTCTTGATAGGCCGCTGAAAGATTACTCAGCACAAGCGCTAGATTTAATTCCTGACCCTGAGTTCTAAAGGTCGAAGCAGCTTGTTGCCAAGCTATTACAGCGTCTGCAAAGCGCTCAGCCTCATATAAGTCAGTCCCTGGCTGTAGTAAGGTCGCTGCCTCGGTCAAAGTTCCTCCTGGCAGAGACGATAAGACTCGAGTCGTAGGCTCAGAGGGACGGGCTGCGAGCGTAGAGAGGGAGAGGGCGATCGCCGTTCCCAGCAAGATTAAACTTATAAATTTGAGGGCTCTGCGAGTTAGGCCAACTCGGTTTAGATGCATCAATTGTTCAGCCTCCCTCCCGAGACGCACAGATTCTCACGGTTCGCTCAGACGGTACCAAGGCAATAAATTCGATTAGTCCTTCCTCATTGGTGGTCCATCCGGTCGCTTCTACCAGCTGTTCCGGTGAGGTTGATGAGTCAATCGTCTGATCATCTTGGGATGCTTCAGCCGTAAGTTCAGGGGGTAAGCGAGTGTCCATCCAAAGTTCGTCATCTTCCAAAGGCTCACCAGGATTCGTCGCAATTCCACCTCGACCTGTGTTGAAAAATTCAGCTGACTGGGCGGGGCCAGCTTGGCAGCCTTCCGCAATGTCATCAGCACCGGGTAAACCTGGCAGCGTAGGAGGAGCTTGAGTTGGGATTACACCGAGGTTATTGATGTTGACACTGCCGTCTGTGCCTCCTGCTCTGGAGCTAGCGTCAATGTCGTTGGTACCGTTGCCAGGGATAGCGGGACGTTCCACCAGGTTGAAGACCGTTTGAGCCGTAATATCAATGCTGCCGCCATCCCCCTCAAACGCATTAGCGATGATATCGCTATCTTCATCGGCGACTGTCACGATAAAGCCATCGGCAATATCGATCGTGATGTTGCCCCCATTGCCTCCGGCTTCGGCGGTGCCCGCTTCGGCTGAGAGCCTGCTGCCATTACGTAGCAGCAACAGGTCTCCCAAGGTGAAGGTCAGGTTGCCTCCATAGCTGCTGATGGTGTCAGCCGTGATGCTACTACTCTCTTCTAAGGTCAGCTGGTTGGCTGCTAGCGTGACATCGCCGCCTCGCCCCTGCCCAGCTGAGTCAACCGCAATTTGCCCAGCGTTACGCAAAGCCACCGCGTCTGTTGCTTGGAGAATCTCAGGGCTGTTATCCTGATTCACAATCTCATCGCCGATAAAAATGTTGCCTCCGAGTCCAGTCGATTCCACGCCCGTCATAGACTCGATCGTGCTGCCATCAATCGTTAAACGATCGGAGACATCGAAAAGGATATCCCCCGCGACCCCTGAGCCAGTTGTGGTAGCCGAGACCACGACTCCATCACTCAAACGAACCTCAGGAGCAGCCAGGGCGATCGTGCCAGCATTACCGGCATCCCGAGTTTCCACAGAGAGCGTGCCTTGGCCCGATATACTAATTGTCTCAGGGGCGGTCAGGGCAATGCTGCCGCCCTGCCCTGCGGCAGTGGTTGATGCTGAAATAAAGCCATCGTCCCGAAATTGAATGGCTAAATTAGCATCATCGCCAGTCGGCTGGATCGATAAGTCCCCGGCTGGGGCAGCGCTATTGGTTTCAGCAAAGATACCCAGCTCGCCCGAAATATCCAGAATGGAAGTATTGAGAGTGATATCGCTACCCCCCTCCTGATTGGTAGAGGTTTCAGTGATAGTGGTGCTGAGCTCAGCATCCTGACCAATAGCTAAGGTTGGAGTCGTGACCTCAATATCCCCAGGTGCACCAGGACCGGAAGTTTCTGCAGTTAGGTCAGTGCCTTGACCTAATCTAACGGCTTCTGAAGACTCGACTGCGATAGAACCAGCATTACCCGCACCGAGGGTCTCAGCAGAAATTCGGGCAGCATCGGCTAGACTCAGAACTGAGGCAACCAGAGTGATGTTGCCTGCTGTCACGGTTTCGCTATTCTGACCGTCACCTCCTGCTACCGAGCTTATGATCGCGCTGCCAATCCCTCCCGTGGTTTGCCCTTGGAGAGTCAATGCTCCCAATACAGTGACGACGATATCCCCCGCATTCCCCTGACCTGTGGTGCTAGCCCCGATTACTGCCCCATCTAGGAGCTCAACTGTATCAGAGGCACGAATCGTGATGCCCTCAGAATCTCCCTCTCTGTCAGAATCTCCCTCTCCGTTCAGCGTAGCGGTGCCACTAGTAATCCCACTGGGAATACCAACATCATTTTCTCCTTGGGCACGTAGGGTGGCAGTTGTTATCTCAATTCCGCCTGAATCCCCCCGACCAAAAGTATCGGCTCCAAGCCTTGCCCCATCCAGGAGCTCAATCGTATCCAAGACATTAATCACCAAGCCCTCGGAATTTCCTTCCCCCGTCGGCCCGACCTGGCTGAAAATCCCACTGCGAGCACCTAAACTATCTTCTCCTTGAGCACGCAGGTTAGTCGCGTTGATCTGAATGTTTCCTGAATCTCCCTGGCCATCGGTAGTCGCAATGAGGATGGCCCCATCCAGGAGTTCCAGCCTATCGGTAGCGTTAACCACAATACCCCCAGAATTTCCCATACCCATGACTCGGCTAACCACTTCACTGCCAATGCCTGCACTATCCTCGCCTTGAGCGCGAAGAACTGCGGTGTTAAGCTCAATGGCTCCTGAATCCCCTTGGCCAAAGGTGTCAGCACTGATTGTTGTCCCATCTAGAAGCTCAATAGTGTCAGAGGCATTAATCACGATGCCCCTAGAATTCCCTACCCCCGTTACTCCGACTGCGTTGACAACTCCACTAACAATGCCTGAACTGCTTTCTCCCCGAACGCGCAAGGTGTTGGTATTGAGCTCAATCCTTCCCGCATCGCCCCGACCAAAGGTACTGGCAGCAAGTCTTGCCCCATCTAGAAGGCTGATGCTTTCCGAGGCATTCACTACAATGCCCTCAGAGTTACCCACAGCGTCCTCTGCTGCGACTTGGTTGCTAACACCACTGACAAAACCGGTGCTGGTTTCTCCCTGAGCACGCAAGGTAGTGGTGTTCACTTCAATCCTCCCCGCATCCCCCCGACCAAAGGTATTTGTAACGAGAACTCCCCCATTTAAGAGTTCGACGCTATCAGAGGCATTAATCACAACGTTCCCAGCATCACCTACACTGCCTGACACGACTTGGCTAGAAACCGAACTGGAAAAGCTTACATTGGATTCACTAGCACCAGATTCTCCTTGGACACGCAGAGTGGCAGTATTGATCAAAATTGTCCCAGCATCCCCCCGGCCAAAAGTACTAGCACTAATCCTTGCACCATCCAGAAGTTCGACTGTTTCGATCGCATCAATGGAAATATTACCTGCCAGGTTTCCACTCGTCGCCCCTTCTGCAATCCCTCCTAGAATCCGGCTGCCCTGAACTAAGTTGAGATTATTTGCAAAGATAGCAACGCTACCCCCGCCATCCCCTCGTACATTAATCTCTGCTCCATTCTCTAGCAAGACATCAGCCCGACCTACACCTTCAGGGAAACTAGCTCTCTGATTCGCATCCAGCGCAACTATCCCAGTTCCATCTACCCCTCCCAACTGCACATCAGTTCCGGGCGATCGAATTAGTCCGCCCTCTAGTCGGACATCTCCTCCCAGCAAAGCCAGGGTCTCACCTTCGGGCACCTCTAACCCGCGAGCGTCGAGAGCATCCAGGAATATCGTGTAAGCACCACTTTCCAATCCAGAGTTGGTGTAACCAGCTAGTGGCAGTCCTGCCCCTGGACCTGTCGGTTGCAAATCTAAAAAGCTCGAAGGATCAGATGGATTGAATGGAGGGAAAATTTCTCCTTCTGCACTCACAGGACGATTAGCAAAACTGGATAGACCGAGATAGAACGTCCCAGCTTCGGAAATTTCTTGGACAGGTAAGGTGGATTGGAAAGTTCCGGCGCTGTCCTCGTTGCCAATAACACCTAGCCCGTTTGCATCGAATAGAAATAGCGCGGTATCTACAGCGGTCTCCCCTACGGTACTAGCAGAAAAAGAAGTCCCAGCTGGCAGAGAAAGTTGGTACAAGTCCACATCATTCTCAGCCAAGAGCTCGCCAG